>JAQTSL010000061.1 GCA_028711355.1 Rhodoferax sp. | reverse complement strand
TTGGCGGTAGAAAAACGTCAGGAGCAGGGTGCGGATGTGGGCGCCGTCCACGTCGGCATCGGTCATGATGATGATGCGGTGGTAGCGCAGCTTGGCCACGTCAAAGTCGTCGTTGCCGGTAGAGCCGCCAGCCTTGCCAATGCCGGTGCCCAGAGCGGTGATCAGTGTCAAGATTTCGTTGCTGGTCAGCAGCTTTTCGTAACGGGCCTTTTCTACGTTCAAAATTTTGCCGCGCAGCGGCAGGATGGCCTGGAACTTGCGGTCGCGCCCTTGTTTGGCGCTGCCACCGGCGCTGTCACCCTCGACGATGTAAATCTCACACAACGCCGGATCTTTTTCCTGGCAGTCGGCCAGCTTGCCGGGTAGGCCCATGCCGTCCAAAACGCCTTTACGCCGGGTCAGGTCGCGCGCCTTGCGTGCCGCCTCACGGGCACGGGCAGCTTCGACAATTTTGCCGACGATGATTTTGGCGTCGGCCGGGCGCTCTTGCAGGTAGTCCCATAGCAATTTACTGACGATGTCTTCGACCGGGCCGCGCACTTCGGAGCTGACCAGTTTGTCCTTGGTCTGGCTGCTGAACTTGGGCTCAGGTACTTTGACGCTCAGCACGCAGGTCAGGCCTTCGCGCATGTCGTCACCGGTGACTTCGACCTTGGCTTTTTTGGCCAGCTCGTTGTCGTCGATGTATTTGTTGATGACGCGCGTCATGCCGGCGCGCAGGCCGGTCAGGTGGGTGCCGCCGTCGCGTTGCGGGATGTTGTTGGTAAAGCACAGCACCTGCTCGTTGTAGCCGCTGTTCCACTGCATTGCTACTTCGACGCCAATGTTGGTGCCCTGGTCACTTTGGCGGTCACCCAGCGCGTGAAAGATGTTGGGGTTGAGGACCGTTTTGCCTTTGTTGATGAAGTTGACGAAGCCACGCACGCCGTCGGCACCAGAAAAATCGTCTTCCTTGCCCGTTCGTTCGTCTTTCAGACGGATGCGCACACCGTTGTTCAGAAAACTCAGCTCGCGCAGGCGTTTGGCCAGCACGTCGTAGTGAAAGTCGTTGTTTTCTTTGAAGATGTCGGTGTCGGGCAGAAAGTGCACCTCGGTACCGCGGCGCTCGGTGTCGCCAGTGATCTTCATGGGCGAGATTTCGGTGCCGTCAACTAATTCAATGAGCCGGTGTTGCACAAAACCGCGGCTGAATTCGAGCACATGGACCTTGCCTTCGCGGCGCACCGTCAGGCGCAGCATTTTGGACAGCGCGTTAACGCAGCTCACGCCGACGCCGTGCAAACCACCTGACACTTTGTAGCTGTTTTGGTTGAACTTGCCGCCAGCATGCAGCTCGGTCAGGGCAATTTCAGACGCGCTGCGCTTGGGTTCGTGCTTGTCGTCATATTTGACGCCAGTGGGGATGCCACGCCCGTTGTCCACCACCGACACCGAGTTGTCCGGGTGGATCGTCACCAGAATGTCGTCGCAGTGACCGGCCAGCGCCTCGTCGATCGAGTTGTCAACCACCTCAAATACCAGGTGATGCAGGCCGGTGCCATCACTGGTGTCACCAATGTACATACCGGGGCGTTTGCGCACTGCTTCCAGACCTTCCAGAATCTGAATTGAAGATTCACCATAGGCTTCGGAGGCGCCGGCCTGATGGGCGTCGATGGTGGGCTGGAAGTTGGAACTGTCGGCGCCGCCTTCACCGGTGTGAACCGCTGGCTCTGACGGCAAAGTCGGTTCGGAGGGCTGGTTTTCTTCGGTCATGAAATCGTTCTCGGTAAAAGGCGCCGTCGGTTTATGTTTGCGTATGGCAGGTGCCGCAAGATGCGCTCGTATCGTCTGTCGGTGTGCCCGGCAGGAGCCTGCAAGCGCTGGCACAGGACTAGATTCGCATCGGCATCACGACGTATTTGAAGTGGTCAATCTCGGGAATGGTCAGCAACGCCGAACTGTTTCCGTCAGATAGCTCAATCTTGATCATCTCTTGCGTCATATTGGACAGTGCGTCGATCAGGTAGGTCACGTTGAAGCCGATCTCGATGCTGTCGCCGTTGTAATCGACGTCGAGCTCGTCCACCGCTTCTTCTTGTTCGGCGTTGTTGGCTGCCACCCGCAGCGTGCCGGGGTCGAGGTTGAGCCGTACGCCCTTGAATTTCTCGCTGGTCAGAATGGCAGTGCGCTGTAGCGTTGCCAGCAGGGCGGCGCGCCCCAGCGTGACGCTGTTGTGATGGTTGCGCGGAATCACCCGGTTGTAATCGGGGAACTTGCCTTCGACCAGCTTGGAGACAAACTCCATGCCGCCGAAGCTGAACTTGGCCTGGTTGTTGGCAAATTGCATCTCAATGGCACCGTCGGCATCGGACAGCAGGCGCTGCAGCTCCAGCACCGTCTTGCGTGGCAAGATCACTTCTTGCTTGGGTACTTCGACGTCCAGCGTGGCGCTGGCAAACGCCAGCCGGTGCCCGTCGGTGGCGACCAAGCTGAGTTGCTGGCCTTCGGCGACAAACAAAATGCCGTTCAGGTAGTAGCGGATATCGTGCAGCGCCATGGCAAACGATACCTGACTCAGCAGCGCCTTAAGGGTTTTTTGCGGCACGTTGAAAGCCGGGCCAAAGCTGGCTGATTCTTGGACCAGCGGAAAGTCTTCGGCCGGCAGGGTTTGCAGCGTAAATTTGCTCTTGCCACCCTTGAGAATCAGCTTGGCGGCGCTGGATTCGAGCGTCACCGTTTGTTCTGGCGGAAGGGTGCGCAGGATGTCAATCAACTTGCGCGCACCAACCGTGGTGGTGAAGTCACCCGGGTCGCCACCGAGCTCGGTCGTGGTGCGAATCTGGATTTCCAGGTCGCTGGTGGTCAACTGCACGCCCGCATCGGTTTTGCGGATCATGATGTTGGCCAGGATCGGTAGCGTATGGCGTCGCTCCACAATGCCGGCCACCGCCTGTAGCACGGACAGCACTTTGGCTTGGGTGTCTTTGATCACGATCATGGTGTTGTCTTCCAGTTTCTGTTGAATCGGTAAGTCGCCTGGGCAACCCGCATTTTCCCACTCATTTGGCTGAATTTTCTGGCCATTATTTAACCTAGATTCCTTAGTTGGACGCGCCCGAGTGGGCCGCTGGTGACGTGCTTGGGTAGGCGGAACGACGTAGCGGGCTCCTGCCCGCAAGGAGGAGCAACGACCCCAGGCGCGTCGCCAGTGACTCAATCGGGTGCGCAGCGCTGTCACCCAAAAGGTGAACCCAATCAGAGTGGAAATAATCAATATTCATAAGCAGTTAGTGAAACTTGTCAGCGGTCAACTGAGGAATCTAGGTTTAACCTTTGAGCGTCTGCTCCAGCACGTGCAACTGCTGGTTGAGCTCGGTCATTTGCTGGCGTTCGGCGCCAATCTTGCGTACCGCGTGCAGCACCGTGGTGTGGTCGCGTCCGCCAAACAGCTCGCCGATCTCGGGCAAACTCTTTTGCGTCAGCTCCTTGGCCAGGTACATCGCAATCTGGCGCGGCCGTGCAATGCTGGCCGGGCGCTTTTTGGAATACATATCGGCGACTTTGATCTTGTAGTAGTCGGCCACCGTTTTCTGGATGTTTTCCACCGAAATCTGCCGGTTCTGAATTGACAGCAGGTCGCGCAGCGCTTCGCGCGCCAACATGATCGATATGTCTTTCTGGTTGAAGCGCGAATAGGCCAGAATCTTGCGCAGCGCACCTTCGAGTTCGCGCACGTTGGAGCGCACGTTTTTGGCAACAAAAAAAGCCACTTCTTCGGGCATCAGCGCACCTTCGGCGTGCGCCTTATTGATCAGGATCGCCACCCGCATTTCCAGCTCGGGCGGCTCGATCGCCACTGTCAGGCCCGAGTCGAAGCGTGACACCAGGCGCTCGGAAATTTCGGCCAGGCCCTTGGGGTAGGTATCGCTGGTCATCACTATGTGTGACTTGCGCGCCAGCAAGGCCTCAAAGGCGTTGAAAAATTCTTCTTGTGTGCGTTCCTTGTTGGCAAAAAACTGCACGTCGTCGATCAACAGCAGGTCCAGCGAATGGTAGCGCTGCTTGAATTCGTCAAAGGTCTTGCGCTGGTAGGCCTTGACCACGTCGGTGACAAATTGTTCGGCGTGAATGTAAAGAACTTTGGCATCCGGCCGGTCCGCCAGCAGTTGATTACCCACCGCGTGCATCAGGTGAGTCTTGCCCAGGCCGACGCCGCCGTAGATGAACAGCGGGTTGTACAGGTGCCCCGGCATACCCGACACATGCATCGCCGCTGCGCGCGCCATACGGTTGGCGCTGCCCTCGACCAGGTTGTCGAAGGTCAGCGCTGTATTCAGGCGGTTTTTGAAAGGCTCGACGGCGCTTGCCGCTGCCATCGACAGCGTTGCCGTGTCGTTGGCGTCAAAACCCTGGAAGCGCGCCGCCGACAGGTTTCTGGGGGGCGGTTCACGCGTTGCCAACGCCAGTTCGATGGCGACCGGCTGCCCCGTCAGGCGCTCCATCAAAGCCGACAGGCGTGCGCTGTACTGCGCGCGGATCCAGTCCATCTTGAACCGGTTAGCGACAAACAGCGTTACCTTGGACAGGTCGTCGGCGACCTGAGCCGACAAGGGTTTGATCCAGGTCTGGAATTGTTGCTCGGGCAATTCCTGCGCCAGTTGATCGATGCAGGATTGCCAAAAATCGGGTGTTGACGCGTTCGGCAAAGTGACGGTAGAAACGAGGATTCCCTGACTCATGAGGCGTTCAGCGTGATGTGGATAATTCTGCTTTGCAGGACGCTGTATTCTAACTTGTCAAGGCCTTATCCACACCCCGGGTCAACCCCTATTGCAGACATTTTGGTTGAAGCTTGCGTAGGCACCCTGGCGACAAATCTGGCGGATGCCGAAAATTTGCGATAATCCGCGGTTTTCTGAATAGTTCAGGAATAAACCCGGACGTATGAAAGCGCTGGCTGGCCCAGGGTTTGTGTTGCCTGCGCGCAGGCGGCCCATCGTCTCAGAAGCACTTAGGATTCCACTATGAAACGCACCTACCAACCCTCCAAGACCCGACGCGCCCGGACCCATGGCTTTTTGGTTCGCATGAAGACCCGCGGTGGCCGAGCGGTCATCAATGCGCGCCGCGCCAAGGGCCGCAAGCGCCTGGCTGTCTGATTGACTGTCAAAGCGCCCGCCCGTTTGCTGGCTGCCTGAAAGCCCGCCGGTGCAACGTCTAAAAAATCGCACACAGTTCCAAGCTGTGCTGGCGGCTTGCACCGTAGCGCGCACATCGCACTTTGCCTTGCACAGCGTTGCCTTGCCTGCATCTGACCCAGCGCTACAGGGCTTGTTCGCTGCCGCTGATGCGTGGTTGGGAGCCATGGTGCCCAAGCGTTGGGCGCGCCGGGCCGTGACCCGCAATACCATCAAACGCCAGGTCTATGCCATCGGTCAAACAACGCAGCCGACGTTGGCGTCGGCTGCGCACGTGGTGCGGCTGCGTTTTGGTTTTGACCGTCAGAAGTTCCCCAGCGCTACCTCAGACGCGTTGCAAGCGGCCGTGCGTCGTGAGCTGCTTGAGCTGTTTGGCCAGGTACCGGCCGTATGATCGCGCGCGGTCTGATCGGCCTGGTCAAGGCCTACCGTTTGTTGCTCAGTCCATCCTTGGGTTCGAGCTGTCGCTTTGAACCCAGTTGCTCGGCCTACGCCATGCAGGCGCTCCGGTTGCACGGCGCAGGCCAAGGTAGTTATCTGACACTGCGTCGGCTGAGTCGTTGTCACCCCTGGTGCGACGGTGGGCTTGACCCGGTGCCAGCGTCTGGGCCGAAACCCAGTGTCAACTTGTTTAGTCACCTGCTCCCCCTTTCCTCCAAGAAGAAATCTTCATGAACGATATTCGTCGCACCATTTTGTGGGTGATTTTTGGCATGTCCCTGGTGATGCTGTGGGACCAGTGGCAGGTCTATAACGGGCGCAAACCGACGTTTTTCCCGGGGGCAACGCCGGCTGCATCGTCGGCTAGCGGCACCAATCCGGCTGCCAGTGCGCCCAGTGCAGTGCCAGGAGTTGTGCCAGGTGCGCCGGTTGGGGTGTTGCCAGCCGCTGGCGCACCCTTGCAGCCGCAAGGCGGTGCAGTCGCTGGCGAGCGCATCGAGGCGCAGACTGATGTCCTGAAAGTGACTTTTGACACCGAGGGCGCTACCGTGGTCCGAACGGAGTATCTCAAATACGCCAATATGGATGATAAGTTGCGCAACTTTGTCTTGCTCGACGACCGCAAGGACTTGGTCTATCTGGCGCAGTCTGGCTTGATCTCGGCCACCAGCGGTGACGCCCTGCCAACGCACAAGTCGGTGATGACGCTGGCACCCGGCGAGCGCGTGCTCAAAGAGGGTAGCCAGGCGCTCGAACTGCGCTTCGAGTCGCCACGGGTTGGCGGTATCAGGCTGATCAAGACCTACACGCTGGCGCGTGGCAGCTACGCCATCACCGTCAAGCATGAGGTGATCAATGAGGGCAATGCTGCGGTTACGCCGCAACTTTATTTGCAGTTGTTGCGCGATGGCAGCAAGCCGCCGGGCGAGTCGGCGTTTTATTCCACCTTTACCGGGCCGGCGATTTATACCGACCTCAAGAAGTACCAGAAGGTTGACTTCACCGACATTGACAAGAACAAAGTTGATGTTGAAAAAACCTCTTCAAACGGCTACGTGGCCATGGTGCAGCACTACTTTGCCAGTGCCTGGCTGCTGGGCGACGGCATCCGGCGCGACCTTTTCCTGCGCAAAATCGATGCCAACCTGTACGCGGTGGGCATGATCGCGCCGCTAGATACTCTGGCTGCGGGGCAGCGCAAGAGCATCGAGGCGCGGCTGTTTGCCGGCCCTCAGGAAGAAAATATGCTGGCGGCGCTGGCGCCAGGCCTGGAACTGGTCAAAGACTACGGTTGGCTCACGATGTTGGCCAAGCCCTTGTATTGGCTACTGGACCAACTGCACAAGCTCATCAGCAACTGGGGTTGGGCCATCGTGGCGCTGGTACTGCTGCTGAAAATCGCTTTCTACTGGCTCAACGCCAAGGCCTACGCCAGCATGGCCAAGATGAAGGCGGTCAACCCGCGTGTCACCGAAATGCGTGAGCGTCTCAAGGACAACCCGCAACAGATGCAGCAAGAGATGATGCGCATCTACCGTGAGGAAAAAGTCAACCCGATGGGCGGCTGCTTCCCGATCTTGGTCCAGATTCCGGTGTTCATCGCGCTGTACTGGGTGTTGCTGGCCAGCGTTGAGATGCGCAATGCGCCCTGGATCGGCTGGATCCATGACCTCTCCAGCCCCGACCCGTTTTACATCTTGCCGATCGTGATGACGCTGACCACCATCTTGCAAACCTCGCTCAACCCGGCACCGCCCGACCCGATGCAGGCCAAGATGATGTGGTTCATGCCGCTGGCGTTCAGTATCATGTTCTTCTTCTTCCCGGCCGGTCTGGTGCTGTACTGGATTACCAACAACGTGCTGTCGATCGCCCAGCAATGGGTCATCAACACGCGCATGGGCGTGCCGCCGAAGTTCCATCTACCCAAGTTCTAACGGCCATGGCAGCAAAGCCATTCCGAAGCATGAAAGAGGGATGTCATTGCGGGCTCCGACCCGCAATCCATGCAGTTTGGCGTCATGGATACCGGGTCGTAGCCCGGTATGGCAACCTGTTCTTTCACGTTAACGGTTAAGCTGCGCGGGGCCACTGTGACCTTGCAGGACCCGATCGTCGCCATTGCCACCGCACCCGGGCGCGGCGCGGTAGGCATTGTGCGTGTCAGTGGTCACAATTTGCAGTCGCTGACACAGGCGCTGTGTGCGCGTGATCTGCGCCCACGCGAGGCGACTTACACCGCCTTTCTTGACGCCGATGGCCAAGCCATCGACCACGGTCTGGCGCTTTACTTTGCGGCGCCGCATTCGTTTACCGGCCAAGACGTGCTGGAACTCCAGGCACACGGCGGCGCGGTGGTGCTACAGTTGTTGATAGCACGTTGTTTGCAAGCTGCGGCGCAACCCGACCACGCGGGTCGGCCGCTACTACCGCGCCTGCGCCTGGCGCAACCTGGCGAGTTTTCTGAGCGTGCGTTTCTCAACGACAAGATCGACCTGACGCAGGCCGAGGCGATTGCCGACCTGATCGACGCCAGCACCGAAGCGGCCGCGCGCAGTGCCAGCCGCTCGCTGGAAGGTGCGTTTTCGCAGCAAGTTCATCGCCTGCGCGACGCCTTGATTGACCTGCGCGTGCTGGTTGAGGCGACACTTGACTTCCCCGAGGAAGATATCGATTTTTTGCGTCAGGCCGACGCCAGCGGGCAGCTTGCCTCCTTGCAGCAGCAATTGGCAGCGCTGTTGCAGCGCGCGCAGCAGGGTGCGTTGTTGCGCGACGGCATCAAGGTGGTGATCGCTGGCCAGCCCAACGTCGGCAAATCCAGTTTGCTCAACGCATTGGCAGGCGCCGAACTGGCGATCGTGACCGCCGTGCCCGGCACCACCCGCGACCGGGTCCAGCAGACCATCCAGATCGAAGGTGTGCCGTTGCACGTGATCGATACCGCTGGGCTACGCGACAGTGACGATGAGGTAGAAAAAATTGGCATTGGGCGCGCCTGGGACGCCATCGGGGATGCCGACGTGGTGCTGTTTTTGCACGATCTCAGTCGTATGGATGCTATTGATTATGAAGCTGCTGACGCAGGCATTGCAACGGCTATAGGCCTAAAAATGCCAAAAAACATGAGACTGCTGGAGGTTTGGAACAAAGCCGACGTTGCGCCTTTGACGATTCCTTCGACCGGACTGGTGGTGTCGGCCAAGACCGGTGCCGGGCTGGACGCCTTGCGCCGTGAATTGTTGGCCGTGGCTGGCTGGCAACCGGCCGGGCAGGGTACCTTCATTGCGCGCGCACGTCACCTACAGGCGCTGCGGCGGGTCAAGCGCAGCCTGACTGACGCACAACACTGTCTGGTGTCAGAACTGCCGGCACTGGATTTACTGGCCGAAACGCTGCGCTTGGCACAGAACGCGCTCAACGAAATCACCGGAGAATTTACTTCCGATGATTTACTGGGCGCCATTTTTTCTAGTTTTTGCATTGGAAAGTAGATCGTATATCTTGCGGGTCAGACCACTCGCGCGAGCGATCTGCTCTGACCCCAACTACTTGTATCTTGCGGGTCAGGCCACTCGCGCGAGCGATGTGCTCTGACCCCAACTGTTTAGATACCCTGGAAATCCAGCAATGTGTGCAGGTTTAGGCCGGCGCTGCGCAGGCGGGCCGACCCGCCCAGTTCGGGCAAGTCAACAATCGCGGCTCCCTCGATCACGCTGGCGCCCAATTTTTCCAGCAGTTTTTTGCCGGCCATCATGGTGCCACCGGTGGCGATCAGGTCGTCGATCAGCAGTACCCGGTCACCCGGCTTGACGGCGTCGGTGTGCAGTTGCACCGTGGCGCTGCCGTATTCCAGCTCGTAGGTCTCTTCCACCGTGGTGAACGGCAGTTTGCCTTTTTTTCGGATCGGGATGAAGCCCACGCCGAGCTCGTAGGCGACCACCGACCCCAAAATGAAGCCACGCGCATCCAGCCCGGCGACGACGCCAGGGCGACGTTGCGGGTCCAGGTAGCGATGCACAAAGACGTCGATCAGTACCCTGAAGACTTGGGCGTCCTGTAGCAGCGGCGTGATGTCGCGAAACTGAACCCCAGGCGCGGGCCAGTCGGGCACGGTACGGATGTGACTGCGCAGATATTGGGTGACGTCAGTGTCTTGCATGGGTTGGCAGGGTGAGGTGTCGGTGAACCGCTATTGTGTCAGCCCTTGATCAACCGCAACTCAGCCAGCTCCAGCGCCTGCGCCTTGCCCGCCAGCACCAGCGTGTCGCCGGCCATCAGTACCAGATCGTCGGCCAGCGGCTCCACCTGGCCAGCCTCACGGCGCACGCTGACCAAGCGCGCGCCCAGTGCGGCAAAGGCCATGTCAGACTTGCTGCGGCCGATCGACTTGGCGTGCAACGGCAACTGGACGGTGTGCAGGCGTTCCTGCTGCGCTTCGTCGGCATCGCCGTCGTCGGCGCCGCGGAAAAATCCGCGCAGCAGCGCGTAGCGCGCGTCGCGCTGCTCCTGCACGCTGCGGATCACGCGGCGCATTGGCACCCCTACCAGCGCCAGCGCGTGGCTGGCCAGCATCAAAGAACCTTCAATCGCTTCCGGCACGACTGCGGTGGCACCGGCTTTTCGCAGCAGTTCCAGATCATGGTCGTCTTGCGTGCGCACCACCACCGGCACCTGCGGCGCGTGTTCGTGGATGTGCGCCAGCACCTTGACCGTGCTGGCGGTTTCCAGATACGTCACCACCACCGCGCTGGCGCGTGCCAGCCCGGCCGCCATCAGCGCCTGCAAGCGCGCCGCGTCGCCAAATACCACCGAATCCCCGGCGGCAGCGGCCTGGCGCACGCGGTCCGGATCCAGATCGAGCGCTATGTAAGGTATTGACTCTTTATCGAGCATACGCGCCAGGTTCTGTCCGCAGCGCCCGTAGCCGCAGATGATGACGTGCTTGTTGGTCTTGATCGACTTGCGGGCAATGCTGGTCATCTGCACCGACTCGATTAGCCATTCGTTACTGACCAGACGCAGCACGATGTCGTTACTGCGCATGATGATGAACGGCGTGGCCAACATCGACAGCACCATCGCCGCCAATGCCGGGTTAAGCAGCTCAGGGGGGACGAGTGCGTTGGCCTGCGCCAGCGTCAGCAGTACAAAACCGAATTCACCCGCCTGCGCCAAGTACAAGCCGACGCGCAGCGAGACACCGGTGCTGGCGCCCAACAGTTTGGTGATCAAGGTGATCAGTGCCGCCTTGAACAGAACCGGCAGCGTGACCAGCAGCAGCACCAGCGGCCAGTGTTCCAGCACCAGCCGCCAGTCAAGCATCATGCCGATGCTGATAAAGAACAGCCCCAGCAACACGTCGTGAAACGGCCGAATGTCGGTTTCCACCTGGTGCTTGTACTGGGTTTCGGAGATCAGCATGCCGGCAATGAACGCACCCAGCGCCAGGCTCAAACCGGCCAGCTCGGTCAGCCAGGCCAACCCCAGCGTCACCAACAGCAGGTTCAGCACGAACAGCTCCTCGCTCTTGCGCCGCGCCACCAGATTGAGCCACCAGCGCATCACCCGCGGCCCACCGACCAGCAATAGCGTGATCAGCAACACCGCCTTCATCAGAGCCCAGCCCATGGTTTCGACGATCTGCTCAGCCGACGCGCCCATGGCCGGAATCAACACCAGCAACGGCACCACCGCCAAATCCTGAAACAGCAGCACACCCATCACCCGCTTGCCATGCTCACTCTCCATTTCGATGCGTTCGGCTATCAGCTTGCCGACGATGGCAGTACTGCTCATGGCCATCGCGCCCGACAGCGCCAGCGCGGTTTTCCAGTCCATGCCCCAGCGGGCTGGTGCCATCAGCGCAAACACCATGCTGGCGGCGGTGGTGAGCAGCATCGTCAGCGTCACCTGGAACAGCCCCAGCCCAAACACATGCTGGCGCATGGTGCGCAGTTTGGGCAGATTGAATTCCAGCCCGATCACAAACATCAAAAACACCACGCCAAACTCGCCCAGATGGCGCACGCCATCGGCGTTCTTGGCCAGCGCCAGCGCGTTCGGGCCAATTACCACGCCCACCGCTAGGTAGCCCAGCATCGGCGGCAGTTTCAGGCTGCGGCAGGCCACCACGCCCAGGACGGCAGCCAGCAAATAAACAAGGGTTAAATCAAGCGGGTTCACCCCTTGATACTACCAAGCGCGACAGACGCCGCGTTGCCTGACCGATAAAATCCGCGCATGACCTTCCGCCCTGACCCACTACTGCCGTTCGATTCGGCACGTGTTTTGCAGCTCGCGCACCAGACACTCGACGTCGAAGCCGCTGCCGTGCTGGGCCTCAAGCGCTGGCTTGGTGACGATTTTGTGCGCGCGGTCCAGTTGATGCTGGCGGTGCAGGGCCGGGTGGTTGTCATGGGCATGGGCAAAAGCGGGCACGTCGGCCGCAAAGTGGCGGCCACGCTGGCTTCTACCGGCACCGCAGCGATGTTTGTGCATCCGGGCGAAGCCAGCCACGGCGACCTGGGCATGATCAAGCCGGTGGACCTGGTACTGGCCATCTCCAACAGTGGCGAGTCCGATGAACTCAATGCCATCCTGCCGATGCTCAAGCGCTTGGGTACGCCGCTGCTGGCGATGACCGGCAACGCGCAGTCCACGCTGGCGCGCTATGCCAGCGTTGTTCTGAACACCAGCGTCGAAAAAGAAGCCTGCCCGTTGAATCTGGCGCCCACCGCCAGCACCACCGCGCAGCTTGCGCTGGGTGACGCGCTGGCGGTCGCCTTGCTGGACGCGCGAGGCTTTAAGGCCGAAGACTTCGCCCGCTCGCATCCGGGCGGCGCGCTCGGGCGCCGGCTGCTGACGCTGGTGAGTGACGTGATGCGCAGTGGCGACCAGGTACCGCATGTGACGCTACAAGCTGGCCTTGGCGAAATCATGCGCGAAATGAGCGCCAAGGGTTTGGGCGCTACCGCTGTGGTGGATGCAAATGGCGTTTTGTGCGGCATCTTCACCGACGGTGACTTGCGCCGTCTGATCGAAAAAGGCGCAGACTTGCGCAGCTTCAGCGCAGCGCAGGTGATGCACGCCAACCCGGTCACGATCGGCAGCGCCGCATTGGCTCTGGACGCGGTCGAGCTGATGGAGCAGCGCCGCATCACCAGCGTGTTGGTACTCGACGCGCAGGGCCGACTGTGTGGTGCGCTCAACAGCAACGACCTGATGCGTGCCAAGGTGATTTGATGACCCCGGCACTGAACTTTCCCCCCGAACTGCTGCTGCAGGCGCAAGGCGTGCGGGTGGTGTTTTTTGACGTTGATGGCGTGTTGACCGACGGTGGCCTGTATTTTTCTGAGGCCGGTGAGACGCTCAAGCGCTTTAATACACTGGACGGCCACGGCCTCAAGCTGCTCCAGCGCGCTGGCATCACGCCGGTGGTCATCAGCGGGCGCGATTCCAAAGCGCTGCGTGTGCGTCTGGTGGCGCTGGGTATCACGCACGCGCATTTCGGTACCGAAGACAAATTGCCGGCAGCGCAGCGAACGCTGGAGGGGTTGGGGCTGGACTGGACGCAGGCCGCTGCCATGGGTGACGACTGGCCCGACCTGCCGCTGCTGACGCGTTGCGCCCTGGCCTGTGCGCCAGCCAACGCCCAGATCGAGCTGCGCCAGCGCGCGCATTACGTCACAGAACTTGGGGGTGGCTTGGGTGCGGTGCGTGAACTATGCGACTTGTTGTTGGTGGCCAGTGGTCGCTACGCGGGGCTGCTGCGGGAATGCTTGCCATGACAGCCAGGCTGCGTCAGTTGCTGGATCGGCTGACGCTGTATCTGCCGGTGTTGTTGATGGGCGCTTTGGCGATGTCCGCCTATTGGCTGGTACGCACCAACCCGGCGCCCGAAACGCCGGGTTCTGCGCTTGCCGTGGGTCATTGGCCCGACTATTTCATGCGCGAATTTTCGGTACAGACGTTTGACGCACGGGGGCGCCTTAAAAGCCAGGTCAGTGGAGCCCAGGCGCGCCATTTTGGGGACACGGATACGCTCGAAATTGACCAGGCGTTGATCCATTCTTACGACGAGCAAGGCGCCCTGACCACTGCCAGCGCCCGGCGGGCCATCAGCACCGGTGACGGCTCGGAGCTGACGTTGATGGGGGGCGCGCGAGTGGTGCGAGCCGCCAACGCATCCAGGCAGAGCAAAGAGCAACCCGAGCTGACGTTTGCCGGCGAGTTTTTGCACGCTTTCATCGACTCGCAGCGTGTCACCTCGGACCAGCCGGTGGTGCTTACCCGCGGTGCGGACCGGTTCAGCGCTGAACGCATGGACTTTGACAACCAGCAGCGGATCGTCGAGCTTGCAGGTCGCGTCAGGGGCGTGTTGGTGCCGACCACAAAGCCTTGAGATGGTTGCTACGACTGCCTCATCCACCTCATCCAGACTGGTGCTGATTACCGGTGCGTCCAGTGGCATCGGTCAGGCCATGGCCCAGCAGTATGCCCAAAAAGGCTGGCGGCTGGCGCTGGTGGCGCGCCGTGCAGAAGCAGTCAAATCATGGGTTGACGCTCTTGGGCTGTGCGCTGATAGCTATGAGGTATATAGCTGCGATGTGTCCGATGCGGATGCCATGGCGACGCTGGCGCATGACTGTATGGCGCTTCAGGGTGTGCCTGATGTCGTCATCGCCAACGCTGGTATCAGCATCGGTGTGGACACCGCGCAGCGCGAGGACATCGACGTCATGGCGCGCATCCTCGCCACCAACGTGCTGGGCGTAGCCGCCACCTTTGGTCCTTTCATCAACGCCATGGTGGCGCGCCGGGCGGGAACCTTGGTCGGTATTGGCAGTGTCGCGGGGATTCGGGGTTTGCCCGGGCATGGCGCCTATTGCGCCAGCAACGCAGCGGTCATCAGTTACTGCGAAAGCCTGCGTGGCGAACTGCGTTCTAACGGGGTCAG
>JAQTSL010000060.1 GCA_028711355.1 Rhodoferax sp. | reverse complement strand
CCGGGCACAATTTTGCCGGCCACTGGCATCCAGTCAATCAAGAAGCGTTCGGCCCGGCGCATCAGGGCAAAGGCGTTACCAGCATATTGGCGGTTGTCCAGAAACTCGTCACGGGTGGTGCCTTTGAAACGGGCTACGCGCAGGTTAAATTGGGGGAACTCAGGGATGGCATGGTCGTCTTTGCAGAACAGTGCCACGGCGGCGCGACTGAGTTGATCGCCTTGCACCAGCAGGCCCAGGCCGCGCAACAAGCCCATCGGGTCGCGCGTGCCAGGGTCTTCCATGCGGCCGCGACGGATGGCTTCTTCGATGGTGACGACGAGTTCGTTGTGATCCAAAGATTTGATGCCACAACCACTGGCAGGCTGCATTTCCCACCTGTCTGTGGCGTGCATGGATTCGGCCAACAAGCGCTGGTAGCTGGCACGCGGCATGACGCGGGTGGTGTTGAGCACAGTTTCATAAGGGACACCGCGAAAAGAAACTGGAGCGTTAGTGGCGCGATCTACCTGGACGAGCAACACCTCCAAACCAGCCTCGTCGCGTTCAGATAGGAGGATGCGCTGCATGTGAGTTTGAAGTGGTGGCTCGAAGCCCTGAAACTCCTGGGCCAACTCTTCGAGCGTGCGGTCGGTTACTTTTTGGCCCACCACTTTGCCGGATGGAGTAACGCCAAACACGACTTGCCCACCTTGCCCATTGGCCAGCGCGCATAGACTGCGACACGCGCGGTCTTTCTCTGCCGTGGACTTTTTGAGTTCCAACGTCAGGGATTCGCCTGCGGCGATGAGGGCTTGCAGGGCAGCGAGCTTCATGGGGTGGTTTACTCCACACTCACATTGACGGTGTATCCATTCAACTTGAGCAGAGCGTGCTTTTTGGCTTCAGCCAAGTCGGTGGATGCCATTTCGGTGATCATTTGGTCGAGCGTGATCTCAGGCAGCCAGCCGAGTTTATTCTTGGCCTTGGAAGGGTTGCCGAGCAGGGTTTCGACTTCAGTGGGGCGGAAGTAGCGGGGGTCGATACGGACGATGGGTTCAAGGGGGCATGGATTCCCGTCTTCACGGGAATGACAGTACGCGACTTCATCTACGCCCTCACCTTCCCAGCGCATTTGCATGCCCAGGGCGGTTGCAGTTTTCTCGATGAACTGACGCACGCTGTATTGCACACCGGTAGCAATCACAAAATCTTCAGCGTGGTCTTGTTGCAGCATAAGCCATTGCATACGCACGTAGTCTTTTGCGTGGCCCCAGTCGCGCAGGGCATCGATGTTGCCCATGTACAGGCAGCTTTCCAGCCCCTGGCTGATGTTGGCCAGGCCACGGGTGATTTTGCGGGTGACAAAGGTTTCGCCCCGGCGTGGGCTTTCGATGCATCTACTGGCTGTCATGCCGGCCCCGGATCGAGTCCGGGGTTTCAACATCCGGCATCCATGAATTCGGCTTGCATGGATTGCCGGTCGTGGCCCGCAATGACAACTTCTGGCATTCCGTTGGGTGTTAAACGAGCTGGCCCGGCGTTTGATGCCGTGCACGATGTAGCCTTTTTCCAGCAAAAACTCGGCCAGGTAGGAGCCGTCTTGGCCGGTGATGCCGGTGATGAGGGCGGTTTTTTGTGGGGTCATGGTGTTATTGTTTTGATAGTAGCTTGCGCTTGGGTTGCGGGGGCTAGAGGTTGATTTCATTCAATCACCTGCCAGTGGCCGCCTTTGGCAGGGCCAATGCGTTTTAGCCTACCTTGAGCCTTGAGCTTTGCCATGTTACGCATGATTGTCGTGCGATCTTTTTGAGTCAGCGCCGCTAATTTGTCATATGAAAGGCGTGGGTTTGACAGCACCAAATTGACCAATTGCACCTGTAAGTTGGGCTCTGAGGCATTTACAGGTGCATTTGCAAGTGCATTTACAGGTGCATGGCGGTGCACGGTTGCAGTAAACAGGCAGCCGTCTCGATCATCCACAAACTCGATGTCGGGCCAGCTTGACAGTGCTCGTTTGATGCCCGAGCCCAAGCCATGGTAGGGCAGCAGCCCCTTGGCCACATAAGAAACCAGAATCGGGTTTCTTATATTCGAATTGCCGGCGCGGATTTTTTCAACCGTCAGGTTGTTGGGTAAATGACCCGGACTGATGATCTCAATACGATTGTCAAAGATGAATAGCCGAATGGGTGCGCTAACAAAGTAGTCGCGGTGGACCAGGGCGTTGACCAGCAGTTCTTCAAACACAGCTTCAGCAATTTCAGCCCGCCCCGGCGCATTAACGCCACGGCCAGCCTGCGTTTTGTGCAGGTTGCGCATGACAAAAGCCAACGCATCAGCAAAGAGTTTGGGCAGGGAACCTGAAAAATCTTCGGTATCAATATAGTCGCTGATATGGATCTGGTTGCCGGGGTAGCGGATGGCTTTGATGACAAATTGCGGCTTGACTCGCTGGGGCTGCTCGGCAAACAGCAGCACACCAGCCAAGTTGAGGTGACCGTCATCAGCGGCGAGGTTCATGTTTTGCAAAAGCTGCGTCAGCTCTGGCAGCGTTTCAGGTAGGGCTTGCTGGTACACGTCACGCAAAAAGTCCCGAAAACGCAGTTTGTCCAGCTTGTCAATGCCGGCTTTGGTGGGCAGTTCATCGGCATGGAATTGGTCGGACATCTGGAACAGGCGGCGTAACTCTTCTTTGGAATTGACGCGGCGTTTGTCTGCACCGGCTTTGAGCCAAATGACACCGTTTTTATCGAAATATGGCCGGTCAATACCTTTAGGCACACACAGCACAATCAGCAAGCGACCATTGCCCAATGCCACGTTTTCAGTTTGTACTGCAAGTGGGCTGCGCACCAGTTGACTGGCCGCGTTGCTGATGAGTTGGTTGATACGCGCCACATCTTCTTTGGCAAGCCCCGGTGTACTGCCATCATCAGCCACACCGATCAATAGCGTTCCGCCATCTGAATTGGCAAAGGCCACCATTTCAGCCGCCAACGACTCACCATTGCGCACATCTACCTTGAATTGATGAGTGCTGTCTTCACCAAGGGCAATTTGGGCCAGGATGGTGTCGATGGACATGCTAATTTTGATAGCTGATAGAGCTTGGGCTGGTTGGGTTAGCGGTTTGTTTCATTCAACACTCACACTAACTTCATATCCATGCTTTTTAAGCAATGGATGCTTTTTGGCTTCAGCCAAATCGGTAGCCGCCATCTCTTCAATCATTTGATCCAGCGTGATTTCTGGCACCCAGCCCAGTTTTTGTTTGGCCTTGCTGGGGTCCCCCAGCCGGGTTTCGACTTTGGTGGGGCGGAAGTAGCGGGGGTCGATGTTGCCCATGTACAGGCAGCTCTCCAGCCCCTGGCTGATGTTGGCCAGGCCACGGGGGATTTTGCGGGTGACGAACGTTTCGCCCCGGCGTGGGCTTTCGATGCATCTATTGGCTGTCATGCCGGCCCCGGATCGAGTTCGGGGTTTCAACATCCGGCATCCATGAATTCGGCTTGCATGGATTGCGGGTCGTGGCCCGCAGTGACAACTTCTGGCATTCCGTTGGGTGTTAAACGAGCTGGCCCGGCGCTTGATGCCATGCACGACGTAGCCTTTTCCTAGCAAAAACTCAGCCAAGCAACTGCCGTCTTGGCCGGTGATGCCGGTGATGAGGGCGACTTTTTGGGAGCTTGATTGGGGCGCTGTGGTCATAGTCTGCGGTTGGATATTGATTAGTGTTCGATAGTGTTGCGGTAAATATCAATCACCGGAAAGCACAGATCGTATTCGCCCCAAACCAGCTCGCCATGCTGAACTTTATAGCCAGAAAAAAGCTCTGGCTCAAGGTAGTGACGGATATCAGGATGATGAGAACGTGTGAGAAACGGCTCAAAATCTACGTCTCGGATAGCGTTGTCGTCAAAGACGAGATGCAAACGGTAGGTGCCTGTTTGTGTGGCAGAAACGATGTTGATTGGTTTGGGTGTCATTTCAGCGAATTTTCTCAACCGTACCCGCTACCAAAATTATTTCGGCTCGGGATTCGCGTCCTTTGGGGGAAAAGGGGACGCTACCCTTTTTGTCAGTGGTTAGCAAACACGCCCGCCAATGTGGGGGCATCCAGAATGGCATCGGCCCAGTGTTCTAGTTGATCCGCTGTGGCACTTTGGAGCCGGGCAAGCGTGCTCTGTGGCAATGCGCCAAAGCGTTTGGTAAGCAGGCGCTCCAGCAGCTTGGCTTGGCCTTCAAGTTTGCCTTCAAGTTTGCCTTTGAGCATGCCTTCGAGTTGGCCTTCAAGCATGCCTTCAATTCGGCCACGTTGGATGGCTAGGCGTTCAACGCTGGTGACGTATTGCATACGGGTTTCTCCTTCAATTTGTTCAATATCGTGCCATAGCTTTTGCTCCAGCACATCGGGCAGGCGCATCATCCAGTCAAGCACGGCAAACAGGTCAAGCACGCGTTGTCGTTGCCAGCCGTGGGCATACAGCAGGCGCACCAGTGTGCGTTTGGCAGTGTAGCGGTCTTGGGGGTTGTGCTTGGTCTGGCGGGTTTGCAGGTGCGCACAGGTTACCAAGGCAAAGGGGTTGGGGTTGGCTGTGAGCTGGTCAATCTGGCTGGCAAAGTCAATCAGTTTGGCGATTGGGAACTCCAGGCTGTGCTTGCAGCCCAAGGCCGCAAAGCCAAAGTGATCTGGTCGCCACTGCGCGTCGTCATCAGCCAGCACGGCAAAGCTGGCAATGGGGCAGCCGTAGCGGTCATACAGGCGGTAGTTGTAGGTGAACATGCGCGGGGCAAAGTTGGGGTCGTGTTGGCCTTGCACTTCGATGTGTATGTAGATCCAGTTTTCTTCACCATTGATCAGGGTGACGCGCACCAAGGCATCAGCAAAGCGTTTGCCCAGTTCGGCATCGCGCACCACTTGGCGCAGTTCGGTGTTTTTGAATTCGTAGCCTTGGCTCCAGTCGATCTGGGCGTGTGCTGTGGCAAAGTAGAAAGCCATGAATTCAGGAAAGCAGCTCTCAAGCACGGTCTTCCAGGGGCTGTCGTAGTCGTCAGCAGGTGTTGGTGGGTGTTGTACTTGCGGGCTCATGGCGATGTCTATTTGATAGCTGCTTGCGCTTGATTGGCAGGGGCTAGCGGCTTTTTTGCTGGCTATTTTAGTTATGGCTGAGCTGCATGGCCAGTTGGTCGGCTTCGGCAGCTATTTGCTCTATGCCCTGGTCTGGAAGTCCGGTGCGACGCCATTCGGTGTAGTTGAATTTATCTTGATTAACAGCAATTAAAAACCGCTCAGTCTCGATCAGACCCAAGGAGCCAATAAGCGCTTGCATGCCCTGCATGCGAATTTCAGAGTCAGTTCTCATACCAGTTCTCCACTAAAGCGATAGCTTCACCCGCAAGCACGGTGGGCAAGGTTGCGATTTGCGCATTTTCTTGATCAAGCGGTCATCTGTTGTGACACCATCGGCAACGGTGACCAACAGTTCAAAGTTGGCCTGGGTTTTAACTTCTGTCACATCTGGGGTCATGGTGAAATCCTCAGGTCTTAACGTGAAAGAACAGGTTGTCATACCGGGCCACGACCCGGTATCCAGTGCATTTGGAGCCATGGATTGCGGGTCGTGGCCCGCTTGTGACCGCCATCTTTCATGCTTTGGGGTGGTTGCCAGACCATGCAAGTTAACGCAATGGGTCAATTTTGAAAGGCCGACAGTGGTGTTTTTGAATGTCAAGCGCATGCATTGATACCAAAATTCCGTAAAACATACTGATAGTTGGCATAACGATTCTTAATAAATTTGATAGCTTCTTGCGCTTGATTGGTGGAACGGACTACTAGAGGTTGATTTGATGTCTGAAGTCGTGACATATGTGGGGACGAATTTAATCGACCGTCTGTTGGCTTGGGCCAACTTCGTTGGCCTCCCGCTGCAGCGCCTCAATTTCCCCCCGCAGCTTTTCATATTCGGTCATCTTGCGTTGCAAGAACCGCTTGGTTAACGCTGCCTTTTCAGCGATGCCGGTGGGGGTGAGCAGGTAGGCGTAGTGCAGTTTGTCGGGGTTCTTGCTGAAGTTTTCCATCTTCAGCCAGCCTTTTTCAACCAAGGCTTTCAGGCAGAAGTTGATGGTGCTGACGTTGATGCCAACTTCTTTGGCCAGCGTGCGCTGGGTTGCTTTGGGGTTCTCCTGGAGCACCTTGAGCGTCCAAAACAGGGTGTCGTCGTTGGCGGTCTGGCGGCGGGTGGTCATTTTTTTTAAATTCATTCGCGGCGCGGGCGCCGCTCCAACAGAAAACCGGGTTGGAATGGTTGTTGCAGCCTGCTTGCACCCTTTCGGGTGTGTGACAGTTTGGCTGGTAACGCTATGTTGTTTTAATTTCAAGCGATTCTAGCGACGGATATTTGCTTTTTTGGCAGCGTTTGAAAAAATAGTTGTGTCCGAGTTGTTACCGGTCGCAACTTCGCACGATTGAACAAATCGAGCCATTTCTTGACGCCAGCGCCGAGGTGTCGGTTACGGCCCAGGGCGACGACGTGGAGCGCTACGCCCACATTAGCCGTGTCCTCAAGCGCTTTGACTACCCCCGCTGCGCCCGACATGACCGTGGCGTGCTACTGCGCTACGCGATCAATTCAAGATGTGCCGCCGTCGCATTCCCCACCACAGTGGGTGTAATGCGCTGATCAAAAGTTGCCAACCTACCGCCGTTGCGGACAGCCAATGCCAGCAAATAGGCATCGGTCACTTGCCGATGCCCCAGCAGCCTGGGCCAATTGATGATGCCTGGGGTCAACAAGCTCACATCTGATGACCAAAATGCGTGCTCAGGCGCATTGCAAGCCATGGCCAAACGCTCGGCTATTTGCGCCGCCGGTCGGGGTGTTGGGTAACTGGGTTGCGCCATGATGCGCACCACGGCATTTTGCGTGATGGGGCACGATGCCCATGCCTGATTGGGTGCATTTTGCAGCCAGATCATGGCGCGGGCGTGCATGGCGTGCCCGGCATCTAATAACGCGATCAGCACATTAACATCCAAGAGGGCACGCATTTACACGCCTTCGGCATCACGCAGCGCGTTAATTTGTGCGTTGGTGATGAGCACGCCCTGTGCTTCAAATGGCTGAAATCCAGCAACTGCCGGTGATGCTGTAGCTCCAACAGGCTGTTTAACCATCGCGCCGGAAATAGCAGCACGCAGTAAACGTGATATGAGCACGCTAGCGGTAATGCGCTCGCGTGCGGCCAGTTCTTTGGCCGCGTAGAGAACGTCATCTTCAATGTCTAAGGTGGTGCGCATAAAAACCTCGGTTGATGCGGGTGCATCTTGATGCTATCACGTCAAGATGCACCCGCATCAACCCGCCTGAGACTACATAAGCCGTGAGTTTGGCATCGTTCATGTATTCATGCACAGCGCGTTACGTCGTGATCTTGCTCATGCGCCGCCAAAGTGGCGCCAAGATTAACCGTTGGTTGAATTTGTTCAAGTCTGGTTTCTATCAAGCACAACATACGACGCATCGCTTGCGCAGACTCGGTGGCCAGGTTGATCAATGCTGCGTTTTTGTCTGAGTCATCAGGGTAGTTTGGTAAAACGCAATACAAATTGGTCAAGGGTTCTGATTTGCTCGTCGGTGAGTTGCTCAAACTGGCCGCCTGTCATTGGCAATAGCGGCTTTAGCAGCTTGCATGCGCGCAGCAGGTGGTAGGCATTGCGATCACACTCACGCCATGCATCTTGTAGCCGAAGTGTTGCCACGGGGTTGTTCATAACAAGATACCAGTGTGTTTTGCAATTGAAAAAATGGGTGGGCGGCTGGTTCGGGTGGGGTAATCCAGCAGGATGTCAATTTTTTGCTCACCTAATTTTTTGTGCAGTTGGGTCAGAAGCGTGATTTCGGCGCGCATCAGGGCGTTGATGTCAACCTGGTTTGTTTGGATCAACAAGTCGATGTCGCCGCCGCGCTTGCTGTCATCGACCCTGGAGCCAAAGACCCAAACAGCCGCGCCAGCGCCAAAGGTTTCTGCAACCGTTGCCCGGATGGCTGATTGTTGTTGTGTGCTTAGACGCATGCGTTTATGCAAAGGTGCTGCGGCGCTTTTTGATCAATCTTGCCCAAACAAATCGGGCGTGCAAATCTTGTCTGCCACGTCGCTGATGTCATCTGTCAAGCGGTTCGCCACAATCACATCGGCCTCAAGCTTGAACTTTAATAAATCGTTGACCACGCGGCCATTGTAAAAGGTGGCTTCTTTCAGGGCCGGTTCACAGACGTTGACTTCTATGCCTTTTACATCGACAACGACCCCTCACGGAACTCGCTGCGCGCCAGCCAGACGTTGAGCAGCACCGGTTGCCCGGTTTGCGCCACGGCACGCGCCTGCGCCAAGGCGGCGGGAACTTCAGACCTGTGACGTACCAAAATGCCATGCGCGCCAAAGCCTTCTGCCACTCGGTGATAGTCAGTGCGGGCCAGCACGGTGGCCACGTCGTCACCCAGCATTTTGACCTGTTCGCGCGCAATCTGGCTCCAACTGGCGTCGTTGCCGACCACGGCGATGACGCCGATGCGATGCCGCACCAGGGTGTCAAATTCAATCGCGCTGTAGCCAAAGGCACCGTCGCCAAAAATCATCCAGATTTCTCGGTCGGTCCGGCTCAGCGCGGCACCGATGGCAAAGCCGGCGCCCACGCCGAGCGTGCCAAACGCGCCCGGGTCGAGCCAGGTCAACGGCGCGCGCGGATGCAGCACGTAGCTGGCGGTGGCAACAAAGTCACCGCCGTCGGCGACAAACAGTGCGTTGTCACCGGCGGCTTGTTCGATGGCGCGCAGCAGCGCCACCGGGTTGACACCGTCACCGCTGGCCGCAGCTTGTTGGTCAATCTCGGATTCGCGCGCGGCGTCGCGTTGGCGCAGCTCGGCCAACCAGTCGTGCAAGCGCGCTGCATGACCGCCTGGCGCCTGCTGCGCCAGCGCACGGATCAAGGCGCCCGCGTCGCCGATAGCGGTAATGTCGGGGCGCCGGTTCAGGCGCGCATCATGTGTGCTGCGGTTGGCGGCGATCAGGCGCGCGCTGCGGCGCACGTGTTGGCCGTAGTCGAGCCGAAAGTCGCACGGCACACCGGCCAGCAGCACGCAGTCGGCTTCGCGCAGCGCCTGGCGCCGCTGGTGGCGCAACTGGAGCGGATGGTTGGGCCCCAACAAGCCACGCGCCATGCCCGACAAATACACCGGAACACCCAATTGCCCAACGGCTTGCGCCAGCGCCTGCACTTGCGCGGCGTCCACCAGCGCCTGGCTGCCAATCACCATCAACGGCCGCTGCGCTTGCGCCAGCGCACCGCTGGCCTGGCGCAGCGCTGCGGCGCTGGCTTGCGGCAAGATCACTGGCAGCGGCCGGCTGGCGGGCACCGGCGTGCTGCCCGCAAACATCCGCTGCACATGGCGTTGCAGGTACCAGCGCAGCGCGCGCTCGGGCAGGCTGCGCCCGCTTCCGGCAGCAGCGGCGTACCACTGGCGAATGCTGGCTTCGTCGTACAGCAAATCCACCGGGCATTCGATGAACACCGGCCCGGGCACGCCGGACTGCGCCAGCGCCAGCGCTTGTGCCACCGCCGGGCCCAGCTCGCACACCCGGCGTAGTTTGAAGAAGCGTTTGACGTGCGGTTGTACCAGCGGGCGCTGGTCGATGTCTTGCAGTGCGCCGCGGCCTTGCAGCGCGGTCGGTGCGGCACCGCCAATCAGCAGCAGCGGGCTTTGCGCCAGTTGCGCGTTTTTCAGCGCGGTGATGGTGTTGCTGATGCCTGGGCCGGCGGTAACCGCCGCAACGCCCGGGCGACCCGACAGGCGCGCCATGGCGTCGGCGGCAAAAACGGCGGTTGCCTCGTCACGCACATCAATGATGCGAATGCCCAACGCTTTGGCGCCACTCAAGATCGGCGAAATATGTCCGCCGCACAGCGTAAAAATGCAGGGTACACCGTGCGCTGCCAGTACCTGCGCGACGCGGTCACCGCCGTGCGGCGCGTGGCTTGCGCTCATGCCCACAGCACTTTTTGTTTGTCGCCGTACCAGTGGTCAAGTTGGGGCGCTGCCATGGCTTCGATGCGGCTGCGCTTGACCTTCATGGTGGGCGTCAGGCAGCCGTTGTCGATGCCCCACGGCTCGCGTGCAATCACGATCATTTGCAGGCGCTGGTAGTCCGGCACGCTGGCGTTGATTGCTTCGAGCAAACGGGTGAACTCTTGTTGCACCTGCAGGCGTAGCTCGGGCTCATGCTGGCGCGGTCGCAGATGTTCGGCCAGCACCACCTGCGCGTAGGCCTGCGGCTGGCCCACGCCCGAGACGATCGACAGCTCGACCATTGGGTGCGCGTTGAGCAGGTTTTCAATCGGCGCTGGCGCCACGTACTTGCCCTTGGCGGTTTTGAACAGTTCCTTGAGGCGACCACTGATCTTGAGCAAGCCGTCGGCGCGCAACTCGCCCAGATCACCGGTGCGAAAGAAGCCGTCGTCGGTGAAGCTTTCTGCGTCCAGTTCGGGCTGCTTGTAGTAGCCCACCATGCGCGCCGGTGACTTGATCAGGATTTCACCCTCGGGGCTGATGCGCACCTGCACCCCACGCAGCGCGGCACCGACATAGCCCGGGGCGTTGGCCTGCGCGTTGGAACAAAACGAATACGAGTTGTCTTCGGTCATGCCGTAGCCCTCGTACAGCGGCAGGCCGATGCGGCGGTACCACTGGATCAGGTCGGGCGGAATGGGCGCCGAGCCGCTGCCGGCCAGTCGTACCGCATCAAGCCCCAAGCCCTTGCGAATCTTGTGCGCGACGAGCTTGCCGAGTAATGGAATCGATAGCAAACGATCGAGCTTGGTGGCTGGCATTTTGGCAAAAACGCCCTGCTGAAATTTGAGCCACAGGCGTGGTACCGAAATGAACAGCGTAGGCTGCGCACGCTGCAAGTCAGCCACAAAAGTGTCAAGCGACTCGGCAAAAAAGAGCTGTGTTTTGCCGTTAGCCAGCGAGGCCGCTTCGATCCACGAGCGCTCAAAACTGTGCGCCAGCGGCAGGTAGGACAGCATGCGCCGTGGGGTACCCGCACCCAGTCGCAGCTCCAGCTCGTCAGAAATGCCCACCCCGGCGGCGGTCACACCGGCAAAACTGTGCATTGCGCCCTTGGGCGTGCCGGTGGAGCCCGAGGTGTACATCAGCCAGGCCAGCTCAGAGGGCTCACGCAGCGGCTGGCCGGTCAGTGGCTGGGTGCGCGCTACCACTGCATCCCACGATTCAAAGTCGGTGTCAGGTGCCAGCGGGAACGCGATGCACGGCAGGTCGGCTGGCACGCCCGGGCGTTGCTGCTGCCAGGTGTCGAGCTTGCCGACAAACAACAGGCTGGCTTCGCTATGACGCAGCACATAACCCACGGTGTCGGCGGTTTCAGTGGGGAAGATCGCCACAGTGGTGTAGCCGGCGACCCAGATCGCCAGCTCCGCCATGACAAAGTGGGCGCAATTTTTGGACAGGATGGCAATGCGTGCACCACGCGGGTAGCCACGGCTTTGCAAGTGCGCGGCGATGCGGCGCGACTGGTCCATCACCTGCGTCCAGGTGTAGTTGATGACTTGGTGGTTGCCGATCGGCTGCGTCAGAAAAATGGTGTCGGCGTAGTTTTTTTCGTGTCCGTAGATACGGTCCAGAATCAGCGGCGTTTGCGACATCATGGGTCTCCTGGTCAGGTTGGGTTTGTTGGATTGCAGCACAGACAGGGTCTTGAGCGCAACACCGAAAACCCTTGGCGTCGTCAGTGCTTGATGGCAGCACTCCAGCGCTCGCCCCAGCCCTGTTGCCGCAGTTCGTCGGCCGCTCGGCGATCGCGCTTGGTGGGGCGGCCTTGCGCAAAACTCAGCGCCGGCTCGGGTGCCAGTCGCCGTTGCTGGGCCAACTGCTGACGCAACTGCATTGATTCGTCGGTCTCTTGGTACAACAACGCCGCCATCGGGGCCGGACCACGCTTGTCGCTGAGCGCCAGCACCTGGACGCTGCGCGGCACGTCACCGATGCGCAGCTCAATCAGGTCGTTGATTTTGACCTCACGCGCGGGCTTGACCGGGCTGCCATTGATGCGCACCCGGCCGCGTTCGAGCTCATCGCAGGCCAGGCTACGCGTTTTGTAGAAGCGTGCGGCCCAAAGCCACTTATCGATGCGCAGGCGTTCCATGGTTCTAATCAGTTGGGGTCAGAGCACGTCGCTGGCGCGAGTGGTCTGGCCCACAAGTTTCATGTATCGAAGTGGGCGCGGGCCTCAGTGTTTTCCCTAGGTTTTCAGGTCACCAGCAAGGCCCTATGGTGCGTATCATGCGTAGTGTCAGCAATTCAACAGGAGATATTGATGCGTCGTGATATTTTTCTCAAATCCATGGCAGCGTTGGCGGTCAGCGCCGGTGTGCCGCTGTCGGCCCTGGCGGCCGACAACATCAAAATGATGATTCCGGCCAACCCGGGTGGCGGCTGGGACGGTACTGGCCGCGCCCTGGGCAAGGCGCTGCAAGACGCCAAAGTGGCCGATGCGGTCACTTTTGACAACAAGGGCGGCGCCGCGGGTGCGCTGGGTCTGGCGCAGTTCGTCAATGCCAGCAGGGGTGACCCCAACGCCCTGATGGTGATGGGTGCGGTGATGCTGGGCGGCATCATTACCGGCAAGCCACCGGTGTCAATCACTGCGGCCACGCCGATTGCGCGCCTGACCAGTGAATACAACGTATTTGTATTGCCGGCCAATTCACCATTCAAAACCATGGCCGACGTGATTGCCCAGCTCAAAAAAGATCCGGGCAGCGTTAAGTGGGGTGGCGGCTCGCGCGGTTCCACCGAGCATATCGCCGCGGCGATGATTGCACGCGCAGTGGGCGTGGATGCAGCCAAGATCAACTATGTGGCGTTCCGCGGCGGCGGTGAGGCGACAGCGGCCATTCTGGGCGGCAACGTCACGGTGGGCGGCAGCGGCTACAGTGAGTTTCAGCAGTACATCGAAACCGGCAAGATGAAGCCGATTGGGGTGACCTCTGAAACGCGGCTGAAGGGCATCGCGATCCCGACGCTCAAAGAGCAGGGCATTGACGTGGCGATCGGCAACTGGCGCGGTGTCTATGGTGCACCCGGCATCACGCCAGCGCAGCGCAAGGCGCTGACCGAGCGCGTCGTCAAGGCGACCCAGTCCAAGGCTTGGCAAGACGCGCTGACCAAGAACAACTGGACACCGGCGCTGCTGGCAGGCGATGCGTTCGAAAAGTTTGTTGACGACGACTTTGCCGCGCTGCGCGCCACCATGGTCAAGTCGGGCATGATTTAAACATGCGACCACGCGGTCACGCCAGCCATTCACCTCAGTTGCAGTCCTTGGTGGGGGCGGGCGTGGCGCTGTTGGGGCTGGCGCTGGCGATCGGGGCTTTCACCATTCCGTCCAACGCTGGTTATGCCGGGGTGGGCCCCAACTTTTTGCCCTGGGTGGTGGCGCTGGCCTTGCTGGCGTGTGGCGTGCGGCTGTTTTTCAAGGCGCGCCGAGGTGGCTTTCGCCACATGGAAGAGCACACCGGCGAGCAACCCTTTTGGGGTGGCTTTGCCTGGCTGTCGGCCGGTTTGCTACTGAATGCGGCGCTGATCACCAGCATCGGATTTATTTTCAGTTGTGCGCTGTGCTTTGTGCTGGCTGCGCGCGGGCTGCGGCGGGCTGAACAGCAGCCAAACACTGGCTGGGCGACGGTGGGGCGTGACGCAGTCATTGGCCTCTTGATTGCGGCGCCGGTTTTTTGGGCCTTCACCAAGTTTCTGGGCATCAGTCTGCCCGGGCTCACGCAGACCGGCTGGTTGTAATGGACGTCTGGAACTTGTTATTGCAGGGCTTTGCCACGGCCGGCACGCCGGTCAATCTGCTGTGGGCGTTTGTTGGTTGTGCGCTGGGCACAGCGGTGGGGGTGTTGCCCGGCATCGGGCCGGCGACGGCGGTGGCGATGTTGCTGCCGATCACCACGCAGGTGGAAGCCACCGCGTCAATGATCTTCTTTGCCGGCATTTACTACGGTGCCATGTACGGGGGCTCGACCACCTCGATTCTGCTGAATACGCCGGGCGAAACCGCCACCATGGTGACCGCCATGGAGGGCAACAAGATGGCCAAAAGCGGCCGCGCGGGTGCAGCGCTGGCGACATCGGCCATTGGTTCGTTTGTGGCGGGCACCATCGCCACCGTGCTGGTGACGCTGTTTGCGCCAATGTTGGCCGACTTTGCGGTGCAACTGGGCCCACCCGAATATTTCATGCTGATGGTGCTGGCGTTCACCACGGTCAGCGCCGTGCTGGGGCAAAGCACGGTGCGCGGCCTGACGGCGTTGTTTATCGGCCTGGCCATGGGGCTGGTGGGCATGGACCAGATTACTGGCCAGGTGCGCTACACCGCGGGTGTGCCAGAGTTGCTGGACGGTGTTGAGATCGTGCTGGTGGCAGTGGGTTTGTTTGCCGTGGCCGAAGCGATGCACGCGGTGCTGTTTGAGGGCCGGGTGCAGGAGTCTGAAAACCGCATGAGCCGGGTGACGATGACGCTGCGCGACTGGAAACGCTCTGTCCCTGCCTGGCTGCGCGGCACCGCCATTGGTGCGCCGTTTGGCTGCATTCCGGCGGGGGGCACCGAAATCCCCACGTTTTTGAGCTACGCGGTCGAAAAAAAGCTGGCAAAAGGCGATGACCTGGCTGAATTTGGCGATGCCGGTGCGATCGAAGGCGTGGCCGGGCCCGAGGCGGCCAAC
>JAQTSL010000352.1 GCA_028711355.1 Rhodoferax sp. | reverse complement strand
CGACTTTGGAAAGACGCCTGCGAGGTACTTGACCGAAGCTGCGCAAGATCAGCGCCCTGGGCTCTTCCGTTCAGTAGTCGAAGCTGCGAAGAAGTGGCTCGAAGAAAAATGGGACGTGGAAACGCTTGCTGAAAACACAGTGACGTCGGCCTCGAACGAAAGCTGCGTGGTGCAGTACGGCGTACTCAACGGCAAGGGCGTTCTGCTTACCGCTGACGTTGGGCCTGTCGGGCTAGCGGAAGCGGCAGACTACGGTGCCCAGCTCGGCTTGGTCAGACCGGAGTTCGTCCAAGTGCCCCACCATGGGAGCAGGCACAACGTCACCCCCGCAGTCTTGAACACGTGGCTTGGGCCAAAGCAGCCGCAGGGAACCAAGATTGGTACAGCGTTCTGCTCGGTCGGTTCAAATAAGGACGACTACCCGCGCGGGCAAGTAAAGAACGCATTTATGCGCAGAGGCTTCCCCGTTTACTGCACCCGTACAAAGTTGATTTCGCACTACAACGGCCCAGGCCACCCCAACATGGTAGCGGTTACGGCAGAAGCATTTGCCAACGAAGTGGAGGATCTGTGATGGACGTGTTTAAGCTGTTCGATGCCTACTCTTTGCGTGCCAGGTTGTTCCCTGCGATCATCGCAGCGGCCCCTGCCCTTGCCGCGCTGGCGCTTCTGATCTCATGGAAGTCGTTCGAACTTTCAAATCTGATTGCAACGCTCGGGATACTGGTGCTCCTGTTCGCCATCGCGGACTTCTCACGCTCTCGTGGCCGTGCGCTCGAAGGCAAACTCTACGCCGGGCACGGAGGCATGCCTTCGATCACCCTGTTCCGCAGGAACGACGCGACCCTCGACGCTGGTTCCAAAGATCGATATCGAGAATTTCTCGCAGGGACGCTGGGCATCGCCGCACCCACTGTCCAAGAAGAGAACACTGATCAAGGCGCAGCAGACGCCTTCTATGGTCAGTGCGGCAACTGGCTTCGCCAGAACACTCGCGACACCAAAAAATTTCCTATCTTGTTCAGCGAAAACGTCACATACGGTTTTCGCCGGAACCTGCTCGGGGTCAAAGTGTTGGCGCTATGCCTGAACATCATCATCGTTGCGCTCTGCACCTTCATCCTATGGCGCACGTCGTGGACAATCGACACCCCAATGGGAAACAAGACAACGGTAGTTTTGGTCGTTGCTGTAGCCCATGCCGCCTACATGCTTCTGGCGGTAAGTCGCGCCGCTGTGTGGGATGCCTCTAAGGCGTATGGGCGGGAGCTTATTCTCAGTACTGAGGCATTTCTGACGCCGGCGAAGCCAGCGAGAAAGACAGTCGCACGCAAGACCGCTTCTAAGGCAGCAACAACCACGCCACCAGGGCCTTAACGTGATGCTCGCGCCCAGTCTGCACACCGCGAATCACCGGAAATATAGGAAAAATCTCGGCCATTGCGAGTGATGTCTATCATGTTTGTCTACTCACAAACAGACGTACGTACCAATGATCACCCCAGCCCCAAGCCACCTTAAGGCTGCAAGTTAACTCGCGCAGAACACGCGCCAAGGCAATACACCGACGCTACGCGACCGCAGGAGGCACGCTCGGCGCCGATCGCTCGAACCGTTGGCGTTCCATCTTTTTGAATTCCCGATCTCGTGCCATGAAAGCCTCCAGCATATGTGGCACAAGCGCCAGTGCATCCACCTGTTCACCGTAGGCCTGAGCATGCAGCGCCGCATAGCGGTCAAGGCCGGCCTTGAGGCTGGTTGGGCAGGCAAAGGTCAACTTTACGCTTTCACTCTTGGGCAGTGGCCCCAGCCGCAACTTATTGAAGTTGACCCCATTTCACGGACACCTTATTGTTCTTGCAGAAGGAGTCCGAGATGCCCAATCCAAAACCGCCTTACCCGGCGCAATTTCGTGAACAAATGGTCGAGCTGGTTCGTGCAGGCAAGAAGCCTGGCGAGTTAGCCAAAGAATTTGGCTGCCACCCCACCAGCATTCTGGGCTGGGTGCGCCTGGCCGATGAAGCCAATGGCGTGGTACCCACCCAATCCGGCGCCCTCAGTGCTGCAGAACGCCAAGAACTCATGGAGCTGCGCCGCAAGCTGCGTCAAGTCCAGATGGAGCGCGACATACTGGCAAAGGCTACGGCCTGGTTTGCCAACAACGGCGACAAGACGTCTACCCCGTCTATGCGCTGATTGCCGCAAATCAGGCCGAACTACCCGTGCGCACCATGTGCAAAACCCTCAAGGTCTCAGCCAGCGGCTTTTACGGTTGGCTCGATCGTCCCATGTGCCAGCGTCAGAAGGCCAACATCGCGTTGACTGCGCAAATCCGTGAGGCGTTTGTTGCCAGTGATGAGACCTATGGCATGCCACGCATCCGTGCTGAACTCATGGACGCAGGCATTGTGGCCAGCCGCAAGCGCATTGCTGCGCTGATGCGCCAGGAACACATGCGTGGGGTCAGCCGCAGGCGCAGCTTCTGCATCACCACCGAGCGCGATGTGCGTCACCGCCCAGCACCAGACCTGGTGAAGCGGGAATTTGTGGCCACCGACATCAACCAGTTGTGGGTGGCAGACATGACCTACATACCGACTTGGACAGGCTTCCTGTACTTGGCGATGGTCATCGATGTGTACAGCCGCAAGGTGGTGGGTTGGGCCTTTGGAGAGCGCATGACATCTGACTTGGTGATTCTTGCGCTGAACATGGCGCTGATGACCCGCAAGCCCCAATCGGTGATTCACCACTCTGACCAAGGCAGCCAGTACACCAGCATTGCGTTTGGCAACCGATGCAAGGAAATGGGCGTACGCCCGTCCATGGGAACGGTGGGGGATGCCTATGACAACGCCATGGCCGAGAGCTTCTTTGCCAGTCTGGAGTGTGAGTTGATTGCCCGGCGCACCTGGAAGACAAAGACCGAGGCACGCTTGGCGGTCTTTACCTGGATTGAGAGTTGGTACAACCCACGACGCAGGCATTCAGGATTGAATTACCAGTCACCCAATAACTTCGAGAGGAAACATCAGGAAACCATAAACAACACAGAAAACCAGATAATCCACGAGCTTCAATAAAGAAGCGCATACCGTCCGTGGAAACGGGTCAAGTCCATATTGATTGGAGCGCTCATCATGGCGTCCCCCTTACAAAAAACAGTGGCTGATACGGCCGCAAAATCAGATCCTTGCTCACCATCACCCGCATCGGAAACCCAGGCCGAATCGTCAGCGTCGGCTGGATGCTCATGTTCCGCTTGGTCATCTCCTGACCAACCTGGTTGACCGTGTCCTGCGCACCCTGGCGCACGGCAATGATCACCTTGCCATCAGTGCCGTTACGGTCCGGCGCCGCCAGTTCAGCACCCACACCCAGTAGCGTGGACAGAGCCGCACCCGCAAGAATCCGGTCCCAGTGCCAATCAACACCATCCTCCAGCCCGGCATAGCCAGCAGGATCAATGCCCGGCAAACGGTCCAGTGCAATCGATGAGGTATCGGGCAGGATCAACCGCGTCCACACCAGCAACACCCGCCGCTGCCCGAAAGCCACCTGACTGTCATAGCGCCCAAT
>JAQTSL010000059.1 GCA_028711355.1 Rhodoferax sp. | reverse complement strand
TTTGATGGAAATCCTCTATTTACTGGTGCCGCTTTCTGTGGTATTGGTCTTTTTCATTATTGGCGGCGTGTGGTGGGCCATCCATAGTGGCCAGTTCGACGACATTGAAAAAGAGGGCGAGCGAATTCTTAAGGAATGATAAGAATTTGCTTTTTATTTGATTTTTATCAAATAAAATTGAGATTGAGCAAACGAAACTTGACCCGAGTTTTTTTTTATAAAGAGGTGGCTATGGCATTTCCTAATTCGCAGGCGACAACGTTCAACGACAAAGTCGTTCGACAGTTTGCCATCATGACTGTCGTGTGGGGGGTTGTTGGCATGCTGGTTGGCGTGATCATCGCCTCCCAGTTGGCCTGGCCGGAACTGAATTTTGGTATTTCGTTCCTGTCCTTTGGCCGATTGCGCCCGTTGCACACCAACGCGGTGATTTTTGCCTTTGGTGGTTGTGCCTTGTTTGCGACGTCTTACTACTGCGTACAGCGAACGTGTCAGGTCAGGCTGTTTGGTGACAAGCTGGCAGCGTTCACCTTCTGGGGCTGGCAGGCGATCATTCTGATGGCTGCCGTGTCCTTGCCGTTGGGCTACACCACCGGCAAAGAATACGCCGAACTCGAATGGCCGGTCGACATCCTGATCACGCTGGTCTGGGTGGCCTATGCGATTGTGTTCTTTGGCACCATCGGAACGCGCAAGGTGCGTCATATTTATGTGGCAAACTGATTTTTCGGTGCCATGATTCTTGCGGTCGCCCTGCTGCATCTGGGTAACAGTGCAGAAATGCCGGCCGGCTTGATGAAGTCGTACTCGGCCTATGCTGGTGTGCAGGACGCCATGGTTCAGTGGTGGTACGGTCACAACGCGGTCGGCTTCTTTTTGACCGCTGGCTTTTTGGGCATGGTGTATTACTTCATCCCCAAACAAGCGGGTCGCCCGGTCTATTCTTATCGCCTGTCGGTGGTGCACTTCTGGGCGCTGATCTTTACTTATATGTGGGCCGGTCCGCACCACCTGCACTACACCGCTTTGCCAGACTGGACGCAATCGATTGGCATGGTGTTCTCCCTGATTTTGCTGGCACCGAGTTGGGGCGGCATGATCAATGGCATCATGACGCTGTCGGGTGCCTGGCACAAACTGCGTGACGACCCGATCCTGCGCTTTTTGATCGTATCCCTGTCGTTCTACGGTATGTCCACTTTTGAGGGCCCGATGATGTCGATCAAGACCGTCAATGCCTTGTCGCACTACACCGATTGGACGGTGGGCCATGTGCACTCGGGTGCCTTGGGCTGGGTCGGCATGGTGACCATGGGGTCAATGTACTACCTGATTCCGCGCTTGTTTGGTCGCACCCAGATGTTCAGCGTGAAGGCGATTGAAATTCACTTCTATATGGCAACCATCGGCATCGTGCTGTATATCGCCGCGTTGTGGATTGCCGGGGTGATGCAGGGGTTGATGTGGCGCTCCATGAACGCCGACGGTACGTTGACCTACACCTTCGTTGAGTCGGTCAAGGCCAGCTATCCGTTCTACGTGCTGCGTGTGATCGGCGGATTGCTGTATCTCGTGGGCATGATCATCATGCTGTGGAACACGCTCAAAACCGCAACTGGCGGGCGATCGGTGACCGTCACCATCCCGACCACTGTCGCTCACGCTCACGCTTAAGGACGATTACCATGGCTACACAGGCAAATAGCTTCAATTCGACCCAGGAACGCATCGAATCAAGCAACTTTCTGCTGATTGTTGTGATTTTGTTCGTTCTGCTGTTTGGTGGACTGGTGGAAGTCATTCCACTGTTCTTCCAGAAGTCAACCACAACGCCAGTGGAGGGTCTCAAGCCCTATACGGCGCTGCAATTGGCTGGACGTGACATTTACACCCGTGAGGGTTGCTACAACTGTCACTCGCAGATGATTCGTCCGTTTCGCGCAGAAACGCAACGTTATGGGCATTACTCGGTGGCCGGTGAGTTTGTCTATGACCACCCATTCCAATGGGGTAGCAAGCGCACCGGCCCTGATCTGCATCGGGTCGGTGGCAAGTACAGCGACCAATGGCAAATCACTCACCTGAACAATCCGCGTGATTTGGTGCCTGAGTCCATCATGCCAGCTTATCCCTGGCTGATGAATGCACCAGTGGATGCCGCCACCCTGCCGGCGCATATGACCGCACTGCGCCGCGTCGGTGTTCCTTACACCGATGCGGAGATCGCTGCCGCGCCTGAAGAAGTCAAGGGCAAGACCGAGATGGACGCTATGGTCGCCTACCTTCAGGTCCTTGGTACTGCTTTGAAATAAGCCGAGGTTCAACATGGAATTCGATATCAATTCATTGCGGTCGATGGCAACCGTGGTTGGTCTGGTCACGTTTATCGGCATCATTGCGTGGGCTTATGCCCGCAGTAACGCCGCTGATTTTGAACAGGCTGCCCGCTTGCCCTTTGAGCAAGATTGATGCATTCACTTAACAGGAAAAAGAAATGAGCGATTTCATAAACAGCTATTGGGCGTTGCACGTCGCCGGTATCTCGTTACTCAGCATCATCGCGTGCCTGATCTTGCTGATTGGTACGGCCAAGATGAAGGCACCGACCGCCGAGGACGCGACTACCGGTCACGTTTGGGACGGTGACATCCGTGAGTTCAACAATCCGTTGCCGCGCTGGTGGACCTATATGTTCGTGATCACCATTGTGTTTGGGCTGATCTATCTGGCGCTCTACCCCGGCTTGGGCAGCAACCCGGGCAAGTTGGGTTGGACGTCGGTCGGACAACACAAGGCCGAAGTGGACAAGGGCAATGCTGAGACGGCGCCAATCTACGCCAAGTTCATGTCCATGAAGCCGGAAGACGTGGCCAAGGACGCGCAGGCGATGGCCATCGGCGAGCGCTTGTACAGCAACAATTGTGCACAATGCCATGCGTCAGACGCCCACGGTAACAAGGGCTTCCCAAATCTGACGGATGGTGATTGGTTGCATGGTGGTCTGCCGGAAAAGATCAAGGAAACCATAACGGGTGGGCGCATCGGCAATATGCCTCCCATAGCGGCTGCGGTGGGCAGTGCTGACGACGTCAAGAACGTGGCGCAATACGTACTAAGTTTGTCTGGCGGTCCGCACGACTCGGCCCGCGCCGCACTAGGACAAGAAAAATTTGTCATTTGCGCTGCCTGTCATGGCCCGGACGGCAAGGGGATGCAGGCGGTCGGTTCTGCCAACCTGACCGACAATATCTGGTTGCACGGTTTTGGTGAAAAAGCCATCACCGACATGGTCAACAGCGGTAAGGTCAATGTCATGCCGGCACAGGCCATCGCCAATGGTGGCAAACTGACCGATGCGCAGATTCATGTTCTGACCGCATATATTTGGGGGCTGTCCAACAAGTCCTGATCTGACGGTGGCGTGATGGCGGGTATGTGCCTCATCGCGTTTCAATTTCAGTTAACAAATGGGTGATCCAGCGGGTTACCCATTTTTTTCAGCGTTCTGGAGTGTTGTTTGATGGATGCAGAAGACTCAACCCCACCGCAGGCCTGGTGGCGTTTCGGTCATGTTTGGCTGATCATTGCTGGCCCAGCCTTGGTCGTCATCGCGGGGTTTGTAACGCTTTATCTAGCCGTCTCTAGTCCCAATGAGATCGTGACCGATGAGGTCTATCGGCACAGCGTTGAGAGCAATCGCAAAAAGGGGATTACCACGCTTGCGGACGAGACTGCGCCCGCGATGCAGGCCAGAAATCATGCTGCAACTGGTGCAGTCCCTCTGCCCAAGTGAGCTCGGCCAGGTCGCGCGACGGCAGCATACGACTACCGGGGATTGACAATGTCTTGCAATGCTTGCGTGTTGAGAATGCGCACATGGCGCTGTTTCACTTCCACGATGCCGTCTTCAACGAACCGCGAAAATGTGCGACTGATGGTTTCCAGTTTCAGTCCAAGATAGCTGCCGATTTCTTCACGTGTCATGCGCAACACCAGCTCAGACTGCGAAAACCCTCTCGAATGCAAACGTTGCGCCAGATTCAACAGAAACGCCGCCAAACGCTCTTCGGCCCGCATACTGCCCAGCAACAGCATCACGCCGTGTTCACGCACGATTTCACGGCTCATGATTTTGTGGACATGATGTTGCAGGGAGGTAACCTCACGCGACAGGTTTTCAATTTGCGCAAAAGGCAGCGCACAAATCTCGGCGTCTTCCAGCGCAACCGCGTCACAGGTATGGGCGTCGTTGACGATTCCGTCCAATCCGATGATTTCACCCGCCATCTGAAAACCTGTGACCTGGTCACGGCCATCTTCAGACGTGATGCAAGTTTTGAAAAAACCCGTTCTAATGGCATACAGATGGGTAAATTTTTCGCCGTTATGAAAAAGCGTTTCACCGCGTTTGACCTTGCGTCTGGCGCCGATGACATCGTCGATTCTCTCAAGTTCTTCTTGCGACAAACCAATTGGCATACACAGTTCACGCATGTTGCAGTTGGCGCAGGCAATTTTGAAGGTGTCGTGATTCATGGCATCGATTTTGACATTTTTTGATGCTGGTCAATGAAATATGCAAAATTTGGTTGTTTGGCATTTTTACAAAGTCGTTGATCGAGATCAAGAATTAGGTTGATCTAACGCGGCATATTCAGCCGCTCTCCAAAGGAAGTTTCATGATTGAAAGCAATTCAGAACCGATCACAGAAAGCCTCATTCGTCAATACGACGTGTCGGGTCCACGCTATACCTCTTATCCAACCGCCGACCGGTTTGTTGAGGCATTCACTGCGCAGGACTATATCCAGGCGTTGCAACAACGTCGCAGCAGCGCGGCTGCTTTGGCGTCGCCGCTGTCGCTCTACATTCATATCCCGTTTTGTGAGGCACTTTGCTATTACTGTGCCTGCAACAAGATCATTACCAAGCATCATGACCGGGCGGTGGCCTACCTGAAGTACCTGGGCCTCGAAATCGATTTGCATACCCAACATATGGGCCTGGGGCAAGCCGTTTCGCAATTGCACTTTGGCGGTGGTTCACCCACTTTCTTGTCGGACGATGAGTTGCGTGAAGTGATGGCCATGCTGCGCCGCAGTTTCAACCTGGCACCGGGGGGGGAATATTCGATCGAGATTGATCCCCGTACCATCGACCACCAGCGCCTGGATGCGTTGGCTGAAATGGGTTTTAACCGCTTGAGTTTTGGTGTGCAAGACTTTGAGCCTGCGGTTCAAAAGGCGGTGCATCGGGTTCAACCTGCCGAACAGGTCTTTGATCTGGTACACGCGGCTCGGGAGCGAGGCTTTGAATCGATCAACGTCGATCTGATTTATGGTTTGCCCGAGCAGACCCCAGAGTCGGTTGACCGCACCATGGCACAGATCACCGCGCTCAAGCCCGATCGCATTGCCCTGTACGCCTACGCGCACCTGCCCGAGCGATTCAAGCCGCAACGCCGGATTTCTTCGACCGAGATTCCAACCGCAGGCTCCAAGATCACCATGTTGTCACGCTCGATGGCGGCGCTGATGGCGGCCGGCTACGTCTATATCGGCATGGACCATTTTGCGCTGCCCAACGATTCTTTGGCCGTGGCCAAACGTCAGGGCCGTCTGCACCGCAACTTTCAGGGTTACAGCACCCAACCCGATTGCGACATGATTGGCCTGGGGGTATCGTCGATTGGGCGTGTGGGTGCCACCTACAGCCAAAACGCCAAGACGCTGGAAGAGTATTACGACTTTCTGGACCAAGGCCAGTTCCCCATCGTCAAGGGGCTGGGTCTGACCAAAGACGACCTGCTGCGGCGCGCCGTCATCATGACGCTGATGTGTCAGGGTCGCCTCACCTTTGAGACCATTGAGCACGCTTACCTGATCAAATTCAAGGAATATTTCGCCAAAGAGATGGAAACGCTGGCGGCGCAGGCCGAGCAGGGTCTGGTCACTTTTGACGACACTTGCATCCAGGTCACCAGCAAGGGCTGGTTCTTTGTGCGCGCGGTCGCGATGGTGTTTGACCGCTACTTGCAGACCGACCGTACGCGCGCCAGGTTTTCCAAAATTCTGTAATCGCTGTCGATGCAATCTTCCCTGGCGGTCACCGCTCTGTTGATGGGCCTGGCCGGGGGGCCGCATTGCATCGCCATGTGTGGCGCCGCCTGCGCTGGCATTGGTCAGGCTGCTGCCGATAACAAATCTCGCGCGATGTGGACGTTTCAGCTCGGGCGTGTTGTGGGTTACTCGGCGTTGGGCGCGCTGGCGGCGGCTTCGATGCAGGGCCTGGGCTGGCTGACCGTTCAATCGGCCGTGTTGCGTCCGGTCTGGAGCTTGTTTCATGTGGCAGCGATGACGCTTGGGTTGGTATTGCTGGTCAAAGCACAGCAGCCGGTCTGGCTGGAACAGATGGGCAAGCGCATCTGGCGGGGTGCACGCGCGCTGGCGCTGGGCCGTGGCCGGGGCGCGCCGCTGGTGATTGGAACGTTGTGGAGCCTGTTGCCGTGCGGTCTGCTGTATTCCGCCTTGCTGGTGGCTGCGCTGGCCAGTACCGCGCTAGATGGCGCCTTGGTCATGGCCCTGTTTGCCGCCGGTACTGCTTTGTCGATGCAGGCTGGTCCGTGGCTATGGCTGCGCCTTAAGGGCAATGGCAATGGTTCGGGCGATTGGGGTGTCCGGTTGGCGGGGTTGGCGTTGGCCGTGATGTCCGCGTGGGCTTTGTGGATGGCCTACGCCAACGACGCGGCGCCCTGGTGCACGGTGCCCTGAGTCACTGCTTTCATCTCTACAGTGCGCAATCGGCGGCAGCTATCATTTTCGTATGCCTGTATCCCGAATTCCCCCTGACCGATGGCGCGTCAGCGTGGCGCCGATGCTCGACTGGACGGATCCTCACTGTCGTTATTTCCATCGGTTGCTCAGCACCAAGGCCCTTCTCTACACCGAGATGGTGACCACCGGCGCCTTGATTCATGGTGACGTTGCGCGTCATCTGGACTACAACGCCAGCGAACAACCGGTCGCCTTGCAGTTGGGTGGTAGCGATCCGGCAGATCTGGTGCACTGCGCCAGACTGGCCACCCAATGGGGCTATGACGAGGTCAATCTGAACTGTGGTTGCCCCAGTGAGCGGGTGCAGCGCGGTGCGTTTGGTGCCTGCTTGATGGCTGAGTCGCAGTTGGTGGCCGATTGTGTCAAGGCGATGGCCGATGTGGTTTCAGTTCCCGTCACGGTCAAACATCGCATTGGCATCGATCAGATCGAAAGCTACGGCTTTGTGCGCGATTTTGTCGGCACCGTCAGCCAGGCCGGGTGTTCAACCTTTATTGTTCACGCGCGCAACGCCTGGCTCAAGGGCCTGAGCCCCAAAGACAACCGCGCGGTACCCCCGCTGCGCTACGACTGGGCCTACCGGCTCAAGCAGGACTTCGCGCATCTGACCATTGTGCTCAACGGCGGCATTACCAGCACCGTACAGGCGTTGCAGCACCTGGCCCATGTGGACGGCGTCATGATCGGTCGCGAGGCGTATCACAATCCGTGGTGGCTGAGCCAATGGGACAGTGTTTTTTTTGCAAACGCTTGCTGCGACCAGGAAGGCGCAGGCATAACTGCTTTGAATCGCGAGGCCGTCGAGCAGCAGATGGTGGACTACATGGTGCAACAGCTAGCAACCCACGGCACGCCCTGGCCAGCCATTGCGCGGCATATGCTGGGTTTGCGTCACGGTTTGCCGGGTGCGCGCCATTGGCGCCGCGTCTGGAGCGATCACAGTCTGAGGGCGCTACCAGCGCAACAGGTAATGGCCCTGGCCCACCGCGTTTGAGAGGTTGGCCGGGTGGCTGGCAAGGTATCATGATGACCTGTTTTTGCGTTTCGTCTGATCCAATTCCGTGCGTCTCAACTCCATCAAACTGTCCGGCTTCAAGTCGTTTGCCGAACCTACCAATTTTTTGCTGCCAGGCCAACTGGTGGGCGTGGTGGGGCCCAACGGTTGCGGCAAGTCGAACATCATGGACGCGGTGCGCTGGGTGCTGGGTGAATCCAAGGCGTCTGAGCTGCGTGGCGAGTCGATGCAGGACGTCATCTTCAACGGTACCACCACCCGCAAGCCGGCCAGCCGCTCCAGCGTGGAGCTGGTGTTTGACAACGACGACCACCGCGCCGGCGGCCAGTGGAGCCAGTTTGGCGAAATTGCCGTCAGGCGCGTTCTGACCCGCGACGGCACCAGCAGCTACTACATCAACGGACAACCGGTCCGTCGCCGCGATGTGCAGGATGTGTTTTTAGGCACCGGTCTAGGCCCGCGTGCTTACGCCATCATTGGCCAGGGCACCATCAGCCGAATCATTGAAAGTCGCCCGGAAGAACTGCGCCTTTTTCTGGAAGAAGCGGCCGGTGTTTCCAAATACAAAGAGCGTCGCCGTGAGACTGAAAATCGCCTGTCTGACACCCGTGAGAACCTGACGCGGGTGCAAGACATCCTGCGCGAGCTCAACGCCCATCTTGAGAGGCTCGAGCAACAAGCTGCCGTTGCTGAAAAATACAACGCATTGTCAGCGCAGGCCACGCTCAAGCAGCACCAACTGTGGTTTCTCAAACGCACCGAGGCCCAGGCTGATCTGGCCCGTATCCAGACCGACGGGGCCGGCGCCGTGACCGCGCTGGAGTCCGGCTTGGCTGACCTGCGCCATATTGAGGCTGAGCTCGAGGTCGTTCGCCAGGCCCATTACGCCGCCGGTGACCAGGTCAATCAGGCGCAAGGCAAGTTGTATGAGGCCAGCGCAGAAGTGGGTCGCCTGGAGGCAGAAATCCGTTTTGTCGTTGACAGCCGCCAGCGAGTCGAACAACGTTTGACCACGCTTGCTGAGCAAGCCACCCAGTGGGCCACACGTGAACAAGCCGCACAGGCTGAGTTGCAAAACCTGGCGCAGCAAGAGGTAAGCGGCACCGAACACAATGAATTGCTCGACGCGCAGGTACATGAGCAGGAGCGGCTTTTGCCCGAACTCGAAGAAGCCCGGCGCCAGGCGCAGCGCAACGCCAGCGAACAGCGTTCTACCGTGACCCAGGTGCAGCAGCAAATTGGCGTGCTGGCCGCACAGCAGCGCAGCCTGGACGAACAGTCGCGTCAATTGGTGTTGCGCCGTGAGCGTTTGCTGCAAGACCAGCACAACCTCGCAGCGCCCGATTCGCTGCAATTGTCAGAGCAACAAGCGCATTTGAAGAAAGGGCTAGAGGCCTATAACTCGGTCAGTGGACGCTTGCAGCAATTGCAGGCTGAAGCACCCGAACTCGATCAAAAGCGCCAAGCCCAGCAGCAACTGGTGAACGCCGAGTCTGCCAAACAGGCCGATTTGTCGGCCCGACTGCAAGCGCTCAAGGCCTTGCAAGAGCGCCTGCAAACCAATGACAAGCTGCTGCCGTGGCTGCAGCGCCAAGGGCTTGAGCACTTGCAAGGTCTGTGGCGGCGCCTGCATATTGAGCAAGGCTGGGAAGACGCGCTGGAATCCGCACTGCGCGAACGCCTGGGTGCGCTTGAAGTCAGTCGCGTGGAGGTGGTGCGCGGCTTTGCGCATGACGCACCGCCAGCCAAGCTGGCTTTTTACACCGCACCCGCGGCTGACGGCGCTGCGGCAGCGTCACCGTTGCCGCGGCTGAGCGACTTGCTGCGCGTGCATGAAGCGGGCCTGAAGGCGGTGCTGGTCGAGTGGCTGCACGGCTGCTTTACCGCAGAGACGCTTGAAGACGCACTGGCCCGACGCGACAGTTTGCAAACTGGGCAGCTTATCTTCGTCAAAAGCGGGCACACCGTGGGGCGCCACAGTGTGAGCTTTTATGCGCCAGACTCCGAGCAGGCCGGGCTGCTGGCACGCGCCCAAGAAATCGAAAACCTGGGCAAACAGGTGCGCGCCCAAACGCTGATCAATGACGAGACCCGTGCCCAACTGGTACGCAGCGAAGCCGCTTATGCCGAGCTGTCTCAACGCCTGGTGGCCACGCGCGATGAAGCTTCCAAGGCGCAGACGCATACCCACGCGCTGCAAGTGGAAGTGCTGCGCCTCACGCAAGCAGCAGAACAAGCGCAGATTAGAAGCAGCCAGATTGCGGCAGACCTGGCGGAGGTGGATGCGCAACTGGAAGACCTACAGGCGCGCCGCGTCGAGGCTGAGGATCAGTTTGAGGTGCTCGACGCCCAGTTGGCACAGACACAACAGCGCCATGCCGAACTGGACGATGCCGTTATCCATACCGAGCGCCAGTTGTCAGACTACCGCGAGCAGCAGCGCAGCCTGGAGCGCCAGGCACAAGAGGCCGGTTTTGTGCTGCGCAATTTGCAGGCACGCCGCGGCGAGCTCTTGCGCGCTATTGAATCAGCAGTACAACAAGCAGCATCCATAAGCGCTGAGACTGTTCTAGCTACTGAAGAGCTGGGGCGCCTGAATGACGCCGCAGCGCAGGGTGGCTTGCAGCAGGCGCTGGCGCTCAAGCTGGAGCGCGAGCAACAACTGGCCGCACAGCGCAGCCAGTACGACGACCTGACCAGCAAACTGCGCGCCAGCGATGAGCGTCGGCTGCAACTCGAGCGTGCGCTCGATCCCTTGCGTGCGCGTATCACCGAATTTCAGCTCAAAGAGCAGGCAGCACGCTTGGGCAGCGAACAATACGCCCAGTTGCTCGGCGATGCGCAGGCTGATTTGGATGCGCTGGCCGCATCGGTGGCTGATGGTGCCGTGCGTCTGTCGGGTTTGCAGGCTGAAATCGATCGCCTGAACCGGGACATTGCCGCTCTGGGCGCGGTCAACCTGGCTGCCCTGGACGAACTGGTCACCGCGCGCGAGCGCAAGGGCTTTCTGGATACCCAGTCGGCCGATCTGGTCGAAGCCATGACAACGCTGGAAGATGCCATCAAAAAAATCGACGGCGAAACGCGCGAACTGCTCTCAGGTACCTTCAACACCGTCAACGAGCATTTTGGGCGGATGTTCCCTGAGCTGTTTGGCGGCGGTAACGCGCGCCTGGTCATCACTGGCGAGGAAATTCTGGACTCGGGCGTACAGGTTTTTGCGCAGCCACCCGGCAAAAAGAACCAAAGCATTGCGCTGCTGTCGGGCGGTGAAAAAGCCCTGACCGCCATTGCGCTGGTGTTTGCCATCTTTCAGCTCAACCCGGCGCCGTTTTGCCTGCTCGATGAGGTCGATGCGCCGCTGGATGACGCCAACACCGAGCGCTACGCCAAGCTGGTCGCGCGTATGGCGCGCGACACCCAGTTTTTGTTTATCAGTCACAACAAGATTGCCATGGAGATGGCCGAGCAACTGATCGGCGTCACGATGCAAGAGCAGGGTGTGTCGCGCATCGTGGCGGTGGACATGGACGCCGCGCTAACCCTGGCTGACCAGGTTTAAGGGGGCCGCATGATGTCACTTCGAACAGGTCTGGCAGCGCTTGGTGCGTTGGTGTTGCTGGTACTGCTGGGCTATTACCTGTGGTTGGCGCGGCGTGACCGGGGCCACGATCGCTTGGATCTGCCCACCGACAGCCTGGACCACGCTGGCCAGGAGCCGACGCTTGATACGCAGGTGCCAGAGCCTGGCGCACCAGACTTTGCGCTACCAACCCCCGAAAAAAAGCCGGCGCTGGATGCGCTGATCGACGCGCTGGTGGCGGTTGCCCTGGACGCTCCGGTTTCGGGCGAGGCGGTGCTGGCCGCACTGCCGCCGACCCGCCGCGTAGGCAGCAAACCCTTTGCCGTGGAAGGGCAAAACGCCACCAGTCAGGTTTGGGAGGCACCGCGTGCCGGCCAGCGCTACAGCGCCTTGCAGGCCGGGGTACAACTGGCCAACCGGTCCGGCGCGCTCAACGACATTGAATTTTCAGAATTTGTGATGCAAACCCAGCAGTTCTGCGATGCCATCGGTGGCACGCCAGATTTTCCGGATATGCGCGCCGAGGTCGCCCGGGCGCGCGAGCTGGACCAGTTTGCCAGTGAACATGACGCACAGATTGGTTTTGTCATTCTGGCCCGGCGCGCCACCTGGAGCGCCAGCTACATCCAGCAAATGGCGGCCCGCCAGGGCTTTGTTGCCGCTGCCATGGCCGGGCGGATGGTGTTGCCGGCCCGCGCCGCAGGTGCCTCTGGGGTGGTGACGCTTAGCTTTGACGCGCTAACCGATGACCTGTCGCAGGCGGCACTGCGCGAACTCACCCTGGCGCTGGACGTGCCACAGGTGGATCGGCAAGAGGCGGTATTTTCCAGAATGTGCACCGTAGCCCAGGCACTAGCCCAAGATATGGACGGTGTGGTGACCGACGATAACGGTGTGGCCTTGCCAGCATCCGCGCTGTCGGTGATCGACGCCGAGCTGGATCAGCTTTACGGTACTCTTGAGCAACACGAATTTGCCGCTGGTTCAACGCTTGCACGACGCTTGTTTTCTTGAGATTTATCGGGCATGACAACACCTGATTTGTTTGCTTCGGACGATGCCCCGGCCAAGCGTTTGGCCGAGTTACGCCAGACGCTGCACACCTGGGCACACCAGTATTACGTGCTGGACCAACCTAGCGTGCCTGATGCCGAATACGACCGCCTGTTCAAGGAGCTACAGGCGCTGGAGGCCAGTCACCCCGGGCTGCTCACCGCCGATTCGCCGACACAGCGCGTCGGCGGCAAGCCGCTGGACGGGTTTGCCCAGGTGCGCCACGCGGTGCCGATGCTCAGCATCCGTACTGAAACCGACACCACCCCGGCTGGGGCTGAGAATTTTGACACGCGCATCCGCCGTGAATTGGGACTAGGTGAAGACCAGCCAGCAGTTCAGTACATGGCCGAGCCAAAATTTGACGGTCTGGCGATGAACCTGCGTTACCACCATGGCGTGCTGGTACAGGCCGCGACTCGTGGCGACGGCGAAGTGGGTGAAGACGTCACCCAAAACATTCGCACCATCGGCCAGATTCCGCTGAGACTGCCAGCCGATGCGCCGCCGGTGTTGGAAGTGCGTGGCGAGGTCTATATGCGCCGCGACGACTTTGATGCGCTCAATGAACGTCAGCGCCGGAAAATTGCGGCCGGTGCCAAGGGTGAAAAAACCTTTGTCAATCCGCGCAACGCTGCGGCCGGTGCGGTGCGCCAGCTCGACCCAGCAATCGCGGCGCAACGACCCTTGAGCTTTTTTGCCTATGGGCTGGGCGAGGTCACTTCAGCGGCACAGGGTGGGCCCGACTGGGATTCGCACCAGGCGCTGCTGGCATCTTTGAAAATATGGAGTTTTCCGGTCTGCGACCTTTCTCAGAAAGCGCAAGGTGCTTCTGAATTGGTAGCGTTTTATGCTGGCATCGCCGCTCAGCGGGATACCCTGGCGTACGACATTGATGGCGTAGTCTATAAGGTGGACAGTCTGGCGTTGCAACGCCGCCTGGGTTTTGTCACGCGCGAGCCGCGCTGGGCGGTGGCGCATAAGTTTCCGGCGCAAGAGATGCTGACCAGCGTGCTGGCGATTGACGTGCAGGTGGGGCGCACCGGCAAGCTGACACCGGTGGCCAAGCTGGCGCCGGTGTTTGTCGGTGGCGTCACCGTCACCAACGCCACCCTGCACAATGAAGACGAGGCGCGCCGCAAAGATGTTCGCGTGGGCGACACCGTGATCGTGCGCCGTGCGGGGGATGTGATCCCTGAGGTGGTGAGTGTGCTGCCTGACAAGCGTGTGGGCAACCCCGAGCCGTTCACCATGCCGCGCGTCTGCCCGGTGTGCGGCAGCGCCGCCGTGCGTGAAGAAGACGAGGCTGACTTCCGCTGCACCGGTGGCCTGTTTTGCAGCGCACAGCGTAAGCAGGCGATATTGCACTTTGCCCAGCGCCGCGCTGTAGAGGTGGAAGGGCTGGGCGACAAGCTGGTGGATCAGTTAGTCGATGTGGGCATCGTGCGCACTTTGCCTGATCTGTACCGGCTGGGCTTGACGGCACTGGCTAATCTGCCCAGAATGGCCGACAAGTCGGCGCAAAACATCGTTGATGCACTACAAAAATCAAAGCAGACGACACTGCCGCGCTTTCTCTTTGGGTTGGGCATCCGGCACGTGGGCGAGGCTACCGCCAAAGAGCTGGCGCGCCACTTTGGCAAGCTGGATGCCGTGATGGACGCTTCAGCAGAGCAGTTGCTGGCGGTCGCTGACGTGGGCCCGATCGTGGCGCAAAGCATCCATACTTTTTTTGCACAACCGCACAACCGCGAAGTGGTGGAGCAACTGCGGGCCTGTGGTGTGAGCTGGCCAGAGGGCGAGCCAGCCCCCGTGGCGGCCCAACCCCTGAGCGGCAAAACCCTGGTGCTCACTGGCACGCTGCCCACGCTGGGCCGCGAAGAAGCCAAGGCGTTGATTGAAGCTGCTGGCGGCAAGGTGGCGGGCTCGGTCAGCAAAAAGACCAGCTTTGTGGTGGCCGGGGCAGAAGCGGGCAGCAAGCTCGACAAAGCGTGTGATCTGGGTGTTCCCGTTATCGACGAAGCGGCCCTTAAGCAACTGATCGAGGCAGGCACCTGATGGCCGTGCGAGACATCCTCAAAATGGGCGACGCGCGCCTGCTGCGGGTGGCGCAACCGGTGACTGCCTTCGACACCGATGCGCTGCATCTGCTGATCACTGACCTGCTCGACACCATGCGCGCAGCCGACGGTGCCGGGTTGGCAGCGCCGCAGATTGGCGTCGATCTACAGGTGGTGATATTTGGCACCGGGGCGCCCAACCCTCGCTACCCCAACGCGCCCGTGGTGCCGCGCACGGTGCTGGTCAACCCGG
>JAQTSL010000351.1 GCA_028711355.1 Rhodoferax sp. | reverse complement strand
AGCGTTGCTGCGCTCAAGGCGCGTGTGGCGGCGCTGGAAGCACAGTTGCAGGCGCAGGCTTGACACAGCTTACTTTCATGTTGATTGAGCCCCCTTGGCGCATGAGCTACAGATCTCATGTACAAGCCGCAGAATTGGGGTCAGAGCCCAATTCGGAATGGCTGCATCGGCGAGTTCGAATAAGCTGGCCCGAATTGGGATCTGACCCCAATTCAGCTACCGCCTGCGCAAAAACGGCTGCCTCTGGGACCGGTTGTTGGTATCGGACGTTAACAGCCTGCGGTCCAACACATCGCGTGGTGGCCGCCGCTGCCGGTTGCCGCGCGGGGCGTAGCAAAAAAGCCAGCATAGTCACTTCAAGCGTTGTCACCTCTAGCCGCAGAATGGGGGTCAGAGCCCAATTCGGTATGGCTGCATCGGCGAGTTCGAATAGCCTGCCCAGAATTGGGATTCGACCCCCATTCAGCTACCCATTCAGCTACCGCCCGCGCCGCGAAGGGGTGGCATGAGCGAGCTGGCGCGTCGCATCCGGGTCACTGGCGTGGTGCAGGGCGTCGGGTTTCGACCTTTTGTCTGGCGCCTGGCGCATGAGCGCTCGCTTAGTGGCTGGGTGCGCAATGATGCGCAGGGCGTAGAGATTGCGGTGCAGGGTGTGGCCGCGCAGGTTGAAGACCTGATGCTGCGGCTGCGTAGCGACGCACCCCCGCTGGCGCGGGTTGATGCGGTGCTGGCGCACGACACCGCCTGTGAGCCTTGGCAAGGGTTCAGCATTGTCGATAGTGCGCCGGGGCTGACACAGACCGCGATCGGCCCGGATGTGGCCGTCTGCGACGCGTGTTTGAATGAACTGTTTGACTCCGCCAACCGGCGCTGGCGCCACCCCTTTATCACCTGCACCCATTGCGGCCCGCGCTTTACCGTGACGCGCGCCTTGCCGTATGACCGGCCGCAGACCAGCATGGCCGGGTTCAAATTTTGCCCGGATTGCGCGCACGAATACGGCACCCCGACCGATCCGCGCTTTCATGCCGAAACTACCTGCTGTCCGGCTTGTGGACCGCGCCTGCTGCTATCAAAAATGGATGCTAGTGACAGCGTTTGTACAGTCGCTGGAGACGCCATTGCCCAAACGCTGGCGTTGCTAAAGGGTGGTGCCATCGTGGCCATCAAGGGCCTGGGCGGATTCCATCTGGCGTGTGATGCACGCAACGCTGACGCGGTGGCCAAACTTCGCCAGCGCAAACAGCGTGACGCCAAGCCGCTGGCGGTGATGGTCGCCAACGTAGCCAGCTTGCTGCCCTACGCGCAGGTCAGCGCCGCCGAGCAAGCCCTGCTGGAAAGCCGCGAACGCCCGATCGTGCTGTTGCGCGCCCAGTCCGACTGCGCCGGTCTGCTGCCGGATGTGGCGCCGGGACTGGACCAATTGGGCGTGCTGTTGCCGACCACCCCTATCCATTACCTGCTGTTCCATGAAGCTGCGGGTCGCCCCAGTGGTTGCGGCTGGCTGAACCAAGCGCAGCCGCTGGTGCTGGTGATGACCAGCGCCAACCCCGGCGGTGAGCCGATCGTGCGCGATGCAGCCGAGGCCAGCCAGCGCCTGCAAGGCATTGCCGATGCGCTGCTGGACCACGACCGTGCTGTGGTCGCGCGCTGCGACGACAGCGTGCTGCGGCTGCAGGGCGAGCACGTCAGCCTGTTGCGCCGTAGCCGCGGTTACGCACCAACCGCCATCACCCTGGCGCAGGCCGGGCCGTCGGTGCTGGCGCTGGGCTCGCACCTGAAAAACACGGTCTGCGTGACGCGTGGCAACCAGGCCTTTTTGTCGCCGCACGTCGGCTCGCTGGACAACGCGGCCAGTTGCGAGTTTCTGGATGAAACCGTGCAGCGCATGCTGACCTTGCTTGATGTGCGCCCCGACATCATTGCGCACGATTTGCACCCCGACGACTACAGCACCCGCGCCGCGCTGGCGCTGGCGCAGCACTTGAACCTGCCAACCCAGGCGGTGCAGCACCACCACGCGCACATGGCTGCCGTGTGCGCCGAGCACGGCTGGCTGCGCCCAGTGCTGGGCCTGGCGCTGGACGGTTTTGGCTTGGGTACCGACGGCGGCGCCTGGGGTGGCGAGCTGTTGTACGTTGACGGCGCTCAGTGTGTGCGTCTGGGGTTGTTGCGGCCGCTGGGGTTGCCCGGTGGCGACCGGGCGGCGCGAGAGCCCTGGCGCATGGGCGCAGCAGCACTGCACGCCTTGGGGCGCGGCGACGAGATCACCACCCGCTTTGGCGAGCCAGCCGCTGCTACCGTGGCAAACATGTTGGAGCGTGGCTTCAACAGCCCGCCCACCAGCAGCATGGGCCGGGTGTTTGACTCCGCGGCTGCCTTGCTGGGGCTGTGCAATTATTCGCAGTACGAATCGCAGGCTGCTGTTCTGCTGGAGCAAGCTGCTGCGCGCCACGTCGATGCCCATGGCTGGCCACCGACCATGCCCCACGGCTGGCACATTGGTGACGGGATGGAACTCAGTTTTTTACCGCTGTTGGCTACGCTGACGCACCAGCAGTCGGTGGATTTTTCTGCGGCACGCTTTCATGCCACGCTGGTTGCGGGCTTGATGCAATGGTTAATGCAGGCGGTAGAACGTACCGGTGTTACTGCTGTCGCTGTTGCCGGTGGCTGTTTTCACAATGCCTTGTTGTCGGCAGGGCTGGTCCAACAATGTCACCATCGCGGCCTGAGCCTGCTACAGCCCACACGCACCTCACCGGGTGACGCCAGCATCGCGTTGGGTCAGGCCTGGGTGGCCATGCAATCTTTGGAGTAATGTTTTATGTGTCTTGCGCTACCGGTAAAAGTGTTGCAAGTGGGCTTGGGGCTGGAACGGCAATCGGCCCTGGTGGACCTGGGCGGAGTGCAAAAAGAAATTTCGGTCGAGCTGCTCGACGATGTGCAGGTGGGCGATTACGTCATCCTGCACGTGGGCTACGCGTTGTCCAGGCTTGACCCCGAAGAAGCTGAGCGCACGCTGGCGCTGTTTTCCGAGCTCAACGCGCAGACGACGGCCGCAGCATGAAATACATCGACGAATTTCGCGACGGTGAGGTTGCCAAAACGCTCGCCAGCAAGATTGCGGCGCTGGCCCGGCCCGACCGCAACTACAGTTTTATGGAATTTTGCGGCGGCCACACGCACGCCATTTCGCGCTACGGCCTGAGCGATTTGTTGCCACCCAACGTGCGCATGGTGCACGGCCCGGGCTGCCCGGTGTGCGTGCTGCCAATCGGCCGGATCGACATGGCGATCGACCTTGCGCTCAATAACGGCGTCATTCTTTGTACCTACGGCGACACGCTGCGGGTCCCGGCCTCCAACGGCTTGTCGCTGATGAAAGCCAAGGCGCGCGGCGGCGACATCCGCATGGTGTATTCGACGACAGACGCCTTGCAGATTGCCCGTGACAACCCGGCGCGCGAGGTGGTGTTTTTTGCCATCGGTTTTGAGACCACCACACCACCGACGGCGCTGGCGATTCTGCAAGCGGCCAGGGAGGACTTAAGCAACTTCAGTGTGCTGTGCTGTCATGTGCTTACTCCGGCGGCGATCACGCAGATTCTGGAGTCGCC
>JAQTSL010000058.1 GCA_028711355.1 Rhodoferax sp. | reverse complement strand
GTGCGCCTGTAGCACCGGCTGGTCAATGTGCCAGATCAAATGCGCCAGACCCGCCGCGTCCAGCCAGTCCACCTGCAGCAAGTCGGCCGGCACGCGCGTTTTGGTCAGGCCGTGTTGCAGCGCGCGCTGTAGCGCAAACACGATCAGCGCCAGTTGGTCAATGGCGTGGCCGACCAGCATCAGATGGAACACCAAATCCTCGTCAGCATCCAGCACGCGCGCGCCAGGCGTGGGTGGCTCGATGACGTAGGGGTTGGGGATTTGGCTGAAGTCTTGCAGCGCGTGGCTGCCTTTGGGCGGGGGTGGCGCTTCAAAGATGCGGGTGTAGGGGCAGGTTTGAATCAGTGGGCAGCCGGGGCAGGTGGGCGCTCGTGTCATGCAGGCCACGCCCCGCAGCGCCGCGCCAAACTGGCCGCGCAACAGCGAGCCGGCGTAGTCGGGCAGGCTCAGCGGCTGCTGCACGCGGGCGGTGAAACGGTAGCGGGCGATGGGCAGGGGTTGGGTGAACATGTTGGGCAGGGTGATGTTGCTGGCTGACGCTGATCCACTGACATCCGGGGGAAGTGTTTCAGTGCGAATTGGGCTCACCCAACCGGGCAGCAATTTGGGTGACCAAGGCAGTGCTGAAAAAGATGCCTTGTTTGCGCATATCAGTTGCGGCTTGGGTGAAAGAGGGAATCAGTCCAAGTGTTTTGGCTTTGGCCAGAATGCCCAATGTGCCGGTAACCCGCAAGCCCAGGTATTCGGCCATATTGCGTCCCAGTTTCTCATCCATCAAGACGATAGCGTCCTCAAATTGAGCGGCCAGAAGCAAGGTGTCGCGTTCGCCGCGATCCAAATCAAAAAGCGCTGGCAACTGTTTGTTGTTTGGCACTTCTTGAACCGTGACCCAGGGGAGTTGGGTCAAATCGGGGACAAAAATTTTGCCGCCTTCAGTGCATTCTTCTGCCACCGAGGCGGCGACATGGACGGCATCAAAAATGGCTGGCATCAAATGCAGCAAGTTGACGCTGCTGAGCGAGATAAACGGTGTGGTGTTTGAGATAACCTTCACAGCAAGGCCGTTTCACGGGTGAAGTCATCAGCGGTGTTGTCCAGCAAGCAGGCACCGGCTTGCATGGCTTGCATCAAAAAATGAACCCGAGGCAAATCACACCAGCGTGCTGCCATGCCAGATGACAGTTTGCCTTTTTTGAAAAGTGCAATGGCTGCCTCCAATTTCACCAAGTTGCCAAATTGTTGTGCATCCATGTGCAGCCCCATGAGTATTTCTGGGGGGCAATCAATTTCAATGGCGTGCTTCATAGAGGGCTTTCGAGGCAAAAAGGGGCTGGTTATTCTTGCACATGGCTCATTCCCCCTTGCTCAGCCACAAGCGGCTGATGCTGGCTTTGAGGTCTTTGAGCTGGTTGCCGGCCACGATGGCAATGCCTGCTTCTGCGGCGCGTTGGCGGTCGGCTTCGTTGTTGGCCAATTGGCCACGGTAGTCCACCACCATGCCACGGGTGCGCAGGCCGCCGAGTTTCAGCAGGGACTCCATTTTGTAGAGGGCTTCGGTAGCGCGAGTGTCGTCGCCCTTGCCGCCCTGGGCCAGGTTGGCGGTTTTGCATTCGATCAGGTGCAGCGTGTTGCGGTACAAAAAAGCCACGTCGATCTCGTTTTTGTCGCGGCCTTTGCTGTGGCGCGGGTCGGCTCGACCAAAGCTCACCCGCACGCCCATGGCGACATCGCTCAGGGCTTCGTGCTGGGCACGCAGTGATTGCAGCGTCTCGAAAACATGTGATTCAAGCCAGCCGCCGTTGACAAAAAAGCGGGCTTCTTCGTTTTTGAACACCAGTGTCTGGCCGTTCTGGCGCAGCAGGCCGGCTTCAATGAACAGGGCGAGTATGTCGGCCAGTGAGCGTGAGTCGTATTGGGCCGGTGTGAGTTCGACCCGCAGACCGGGCTCGTCACGGGCGGCCCGCGCCAACGCATTGATGCTGCCCAGCGCCCGCCCGGCGCTGCCTACATGGTCAATCAGCCGGGCGGTCAGGTCGCGCAACTCGCGGGTGATTTGTGGTCGCTCTTGGGTGGTGACGGTGTAGCCGTGGGCGCGCAGCATTTCATGCACTTTGATCTTGGCGCGCAGGGGGTGGCTGGCGACTTTTTCACCAATGACCAGCACCGAGTCGTTTTCAACGTTGACGTAAAAGACCGGCTTGCCGCTGAAGCGGAACACCTCTTGCGCGGCCACCGCCATGAGCTTGGTGCCCCCGGTGACGTTCACGGCGATGTTGTCATCGGCATGCTCGGCCAGGTAGTTCAAGAATGTGTCTGACAGGGCGGCGTAGTCGTAGGCGTTGGGCAGTTCCAGGGTTTCTACCACTATGGCATTGGCTTTGCTCTGGATGACCGAGCGCAGTGCCAGTGCTGCGTGTTTCATCTGGGCGCTGCACGCCAGCACCACTTTGCGCGGCCGCCAGGTGTCGTCCAGCAGGGGCAGCAGGTTGGGTGTGGCTTGGGCGGAAACTAGGCACAGGTGGGTGGTGTAGGCGGTCATGGGGTGGGCTTGTGGTGGGCGTTTTCAGCGCCGGGGTGGGCAATTAGCTCAAAAATCTGGGTATCCACCCGTTTGAGCAGCGCCTCACGCTCGGCGCTGGGCAAAAAGGCGTGGACAAAGGCTTGACGCATCAGGGCCAGGCATTCCCACAGGCTCAGGCCGCCGTTGGTCATGCGGGCGGCGGCCAGAAATTCGCCTGCCAGCGTGGTGCGGCTGATGGCCGGGTTGTCGGTACACAGGGTTACCGGCAGGCCCAGTTGCATGAATTGGCGCAGCGGGTAGGGGGCAAGCCCGGCTGATTCGGGGTAAGCCGGGTCGGCAAAACCGACCACTTCGCGGTTGGAGCTGGGGCACAGTTCCAGGCAAATGCCACGGTCGCGAAAGCGCCCGGCCAGCGCGGCGTTGTCGGCCAGCGTGAGGCCGTGGCCTATGCGGTCGGCGTGCAGGTGGTAGGCGGCTTGCCAGATGTTGTGGGCGGCTTCGCCTTCCCCGGCATGGATGGTCAGCGGCAGGCAGTTGGCAAAGGCGGGGGTGAAGTGGGCGGCCAGTTGCTCGGGTGGGCTGCTGCCCTCGTCGCCCGCCAGGTCAAGACCGAGCATGAAATCACCTGCCAGCCCTTTTGCAATCAGCGCTTGCTGCACTGTTTTTGTGAGCGTTTTGGGCTGGCGACGATCCAGTATCCAGATGAAGCCGATGCGTGGCTGGGTCGGGTCTGCGGTGCTGTGTGCGGTGGCGCTGACTTGGGCACCCGCATCAAGCAGTGCCTGGCGCAAGTCGCGCACAAAGTCAGCCGGGTTGTGCTGGCGGTATTTGTGCGGGCTGCCGCGCAGTTCCAGGTAGGCCAGGCCTTCGGCGCGGGCCTGGGCGACGATGGCTTGGGCATAGGCGGTAAGGGCGGCCGGGTGCGCCAGCAGGGCCGAGCCGCTGAGTTCACCTGGGCGTTCGAAGGCGCTAAAGCCGTGCGGGTGGCGGGTTTTGAGGGCCAGGCGCGGCTCGGTCACTGCATACAGGTTGTGCTGGAACTGTGCGATGCTGGCGTGCAGCAGCAGCCCGGCGCACAGTTCGGCCCGAATTTCGGCGCGGTGCTTGCCAGCCAGGGTTTGCGGCCAGTCCCACGGCCACTCTTGTTTTGAGAGCAGCTCGCGCAGGTGTTGCATGCGCTGGAGGCGAATTTCTTTGCCAAGGCTGGTCCAGATGCAGCGGGCTACCTCGCGCTGCGCGGTGATGTCCAGGCAGCCTCCCAGGTGTCGGTGCAGGTCGGCTTTGGGCAGCGCTGTGAGCCACGGCAGGTGCGCAGAGGTCAGTGTGGTGTGGCGCAGGGTGTCGATGTGTGCGGGCGCCAAGCGGTACAGGCTGCGCCAGTTGTCATGGTGCTCGGTTTGCGCCAGTTGGGCCAGAAAGTTGCCCATGAGTTGGCTGCTTTGGGTCTGGCGCTGCATCAGCTCGCGGTGCAGCGCGTCGCCTGGCGCGGGCAGCGCCCAGGCCTGCACCTGGTTGGGGGCGGCCAGTGGCAGGGCGTAGCCGGTACTGTCGATGCGCTGGCCGTCAATGGCAATGTCGAGCAGTTCGTTGCGCTGGCCGACGCCAGCAATCAGGGGCGTGAGGCTGGCAGCCAAATTGGCCTCTAGCGCTTGTGCCAGAAGCCTGGGCTGCTCTGCTTTTTCTTCGGCGCTGCGGGCAAACAGGGGCGGTGGTGAGGGCTCGGGGCTGACCACGTGCAGCCAGGCCTTGGCCCCAAACAGGGCGCCGGCGCTTTGCAGGTCGGCGCTCATGGTTTTGCGCCCGCCTGCCAGTGACAGCACTAGTTGGCCGCCGTGCCGGGTGTGTTCGGATGCCAGCAAGGTGGTGCGCAGGATGAGTTCACGCATGTGCTCGCACTCAGCCTGGCTGGCCAACTGGTCGGTGCCTGCGGCGGCCCAGATGCGCAGCGGCATGGGTTGGCCGAGCAATTGCCACCAGGCGTGCAGGCTGCTCAGGCTGGCCTGGGTTTGGCTGCCCTGGGTGGTGCAAACCCAGAGTTCATCGGGCGCTTTGAGTTGGTGCTGGGTGCGCAGAAGGTCCAGTTGGCTGCGCTGTGGGTGGTGGGCGTACAAGTCCAGCACCTGGGGGGCCAGCCAGCCCAGGATTTCAGGGATGACGGCCCAACTGGCTCCCAGCGTGCATAGCAAGATGTTTTTGGGTTTTGGGTTGTCGATATTCATAGCATGTACTGGGCAGCCAGCCTGCTCCAGAGCTCAAACTGGTCGTCGTTGGCAATGTCTTGGGCGGGGCGAAAACCCAGACCGTGCAGGGCTTCACCGGCTGCGGGTTGGGGTGCGTGAACAGGGCGCCACAAGGCGGTGTAGAGCACACCCAGATGTACCCGACCGACGGCGCTGTGGGCCTCATAGATCAGCGCTTGCAGGCGCAGGTCTTGCAGATCGGCGCTATCGGCGGCCAGCTCTTCGCGCACTTCGCGCAGCAGGGCACGTTGCAGCGTGGCTTGCGGGTTTATAGGTGGTAAAAGTTGCTTTTGGCCCTTATCCTGTAAGCGCAAGCAGCTATCAAAATCATTGTTTTCAAAAGCCGGTTCGGCATCTTGCGAATCGACATGACCGCCCACGCCGCAACTGCAACGCCCATGCAGCCGTGCATCGCCACCGGTGCGCTGGTAACACCAGATGTGGCCGCTGGCGTTTTGCAGCAGCAGGTAGGGGATGGGTTGCAGCCAGGCTTCGTCATGCTCGGCTTGTGCGCGGCTTTGCCACTGCGCGTGCTGCAAAAAGTCCAGATCGGTTATGGCCCAGCAGCCCGATGGCGGCAGCGCCGGGGCGTGGGTGCGGGGCAGGGTGAGGATGTGGGGCATGGGGTTGGATGCGCGCGGGCGCAAGACTTTTTCAACTCTCAGTATGTGCCGGGGTGTTGCTTTGGTTGGCCATAGAGCGCAACGCCATGGCGTTCAATCAGCTCGCGCAAAGACTGGGGCAGGTCATTGGCCTGGCTCACGTCAACGCGCCACGGCAGGGGGCTTTCTTCCAGGTCGGCACGCAGATTGGCCAGCGCCATGTCGTCAGCTGGGCGCACGCCCCAAAGCGCAATGTCCAGGTCGGAGTAGGGCTTAGTGGCGTGGCCCGAGGGCCACCCGGTGATGCGTGACCCAAAAGCCATGGCATACACATGCGGCAAGCGCTGTGCCAGCATGTGCTGAATTTGTTGCAACTGCGTTGCGGCAAGCTCAAGCATGATCGTCACTTTTTGCTTGCAATTGCGCCAGCAAGGTTTGCGCGTGTTGAATGAAGGCGGGTATAACGGCGGCTACGTCGGCTGCTTTGCTGGCGTTGTAGGTGTGTGATGTGAGGTTGCGCTTGTCCCGAAAAACCATCCAGGCATCCACATCGTGCAGCAAGCCGCGTTCACCGCCACTGCGCATCAATTCACGAAAACTCATGGCATCCACACTCTGGGCATCGGGCAGGTCAAGTTCGAGCCGACGTTTGAGCATCTTCCAACTGAGCTCGAAGGTGTATTCAAAGCGCTGGATGCAGGCATCACGCAACTCTTCGTCCCGCTGGCCTGCGGCCTGCGAGCGGGTGACGGCGCGTTGAAGCGATGCCAATGCAGCGTGAAAGGAGCTTAGATCAAGTGACGGGTAGGCTGGGGACATGGTGGGTTTGTGCTTTCAGGCGTTGGTGGCCGGGCCTTGGTTGGGCTGATCAGGATAGGGTTCGCAAGGGCGCGATGCTTGGTCTGTCTGATGCACGGGGCATCCGGAAACAGGACGATGATCTGGGCCAGCCCGACCGGTGCATCCACAGGGAGTTCGACGGTGATGGTGCGCGAGGTATCCACATGGCATTCGAATTGATAGGCCTGCATGACGGGGTTCTTCTGCGACGGTTGATGCTTGTCAGACACCTGCAGTTTTTCTGGTTGGTTCATGGCTCATTGACCTCGAAGTGCCGTAACTTTGAGTTTTTTCTTTTCTTCTTTGCCCCAAGGGGCCACCACCTTGGGCAGGCACTGTTCCAGCATGTCAGCAAGCGCTGCCTTGTCACTCGCCAGCCATTGGGGTTCGGCCAGGGCCTGCGTCACCAGCTTGCTGGCGTCCTGAAACAGACCCGCTTTGGCGGTGTTGGCTTCTTGGTGTTTGAAGTTGCCATGCGGGGGCATCTTGCTGGCCCAATCCTGGCATTTTTGGCGCAGAGCTTCGATCTGTTGGCCTTGCGGGGTCATGTTGGCCAGCGCCTGAGCACGTTGCACCGCTGCCAGATATTCGATCTTTTTAGCCTCTAGCCTTTGTTCTGCAAGCGCAGCCTGCTCTGCTTTTTGTTGCAATGCGGCTTGTTTTTCTGCCTCAAATTGCTGGCGCAGTTGGGCCATGTCGGGGCGGTCTTTGGACTGGGCTTCGCACCAGGCTTTGAGTTGGGGCAGGTCGTTTTCTTTGGGGTCGATTTCGACGACGGCCCAGCCGAAGGGGAGCAGGTGCTTCTGGTCGGTTTCAAACTCTGCTGCAAGCCAGACGGTTTTTGTGGAGTCCTGAATCACCGGGGGTTGGCCTTTACCCTGCATGATTTTGATCTGAGCCACTCCTTCGCCCGACAAGGTTTTGCTCTCCGCACCACCGTAGCGGCCCAAGCGGATCAGGAAGGCATCGCCTTTGGCCAACTTCTGGCCCAGGTCGCCAGCGAGCAGTTGATCCAGACTTTGTTTCCAGTCTGGATCAAGCATTCCGCGGCCATCGAGCACGCCCAACTCACGGCGTAGTCGGGATTGGTTGTAGGCATTGGACTGGCGAGCGGTCTGCCACAGGTCGGTAGGGCGCAGGTCGGATGCCGGTGTGTTTTTGGGGTCGGTGTGCGGGTCAAGCGAGGGCAGCACTGCATCGGCAACAAAGGCGCGGTATTGGCCGTGCAAAATGCATTCCTTGCGCGCAGCAATGCCTTTGGGTTGTAGTTCCTGGCCGTCTTTGATGACCTGTTTCTTTTTCAGGTTGACGGCGTAGAGCACACGTCGGGCCGGGTCCTGTTGCGCTGCGGGCATCAGGTCGGCAATTTTGAGCAAACGCAGAGGGCTGGTTGCAAAGTCACCTTTGAGCAAGCGTTTTTCAACCAAGTCGCTTTTGGCTGCGCCACGACGGTCCTTTTCCTCGTGGCGAGCGGGCTGTCCTTGATTGAGATCGTCCACGATGGCGGTGCGAATGGCACCCTTGAAGCTGCTGCCGGGAATGTAGGGCAGGCTTTGTTGGCCGGTGTAGCTGCAGCGCTCGATAAACAACTGGTTGAACACCCGGTTGCCACTGGCTTCGATGTTGACTGCGCGACCCACATCGCGTTCGTACTTTTCGGCCACGCCAAGGCTAACCGGTATCAAAACTTCAGCCTGCGCTTTGAATGTTTTAGCGTTGTCCCTGAAAAAGCGCTGAATCGCCAACAGGGAGGCGCGGTTGCTTGCATCTGTCAGCTTGGCCTTTTGTGTGTCGCTAAGCGATGCGCCTGCCCGACTCGGGTCAAACCCATACAGCACAGGCCCAAACTTTTCATCGTCATCAATCACATAGTTGGTCGGCTCAAAGTCTTCGCCGCAACCAATGTGGATGGGCGACAAGGGTGTGAGCGCCAGCCGGTAGGTCTTTAAAAAGGCATTCATGCATGGGTCTCCACGGGCCGGGTGATGGCGATGACCGGGGCGTAGCCTTGTTGCACGGTTTCTGGCATGGCCAATGACACCGGGTTGCTCGCACCGCCCAAACCTTGGCCAATGAACTGGCGAGATGTGTCCAGCGTTTCAGGCCAGAACACGCCACCGGCTTTGGCCAGCAGCACCGGGCGCTTGAATGGCTGCCCTGATTGCACCGCCGCATCACCGTGGCGACCAAAACGGGTGGCTACCTGATACGTACTGCGCACCGGGCAAAAGCCCAGGCCCTGTGGTGCGCATGGCCCCAGCGTCAAATAACTGTTGGCTTTGCCATCCGCAGGTGCAGCGTCTTCGCGGCGAAGGCTGTTCAATACTGCGTCGCCCACCAGTTCAAACTTTCCCAAACCAATGCTGGCATCGCGGCCAAAACCCACTTCGCCCATGTACTTCAACGCAGCCGTCAGTTCGGTCAAGTTCAGGTGGGTATCGTCCAGCACCACGTACAGGTCAAACTGCATCGATGGGTGAAACCAGATTTGCGGCATGGCATAGGGCGCAAACTGGCCTTCGCCCGTGGTGCCGGTTTGGCGGTTGATGGTGTTGTGGGGTTGAGCGCGTTCGGTGTGCCTGCTGCCCTTGGGCTCACGGTGTTTGCCTAGGGCTGCCCAGGCGCTGATCAAAGGCGCGGCGACTTCAGTGTCGTTGAATGCACTGGTTTGCCAATTGGCAACGGGTGTAGCCAGCGCGGCTGTGGGTAGCCATTTCTTTTTCTTGAGGGCCTTGCGATCCTGCACGGCATCGGTGGATGTGCGCCAGGTATCAGAAGTCACATGCGGCAGTGGAACATGGCCTGTGGGCAGCGCGTCAGACAGCACGGCGAACGGCAGGCCGTTGGTGTAGCCGTGCAGCAACTCGCCCAGCCGGGCGTTGCCCAACTGGTGGCGCAGCGTCCAGCACAGTTGGCCAAACAGGGTGTCGCCTGCCATTGGCGTGCCAAAAGCACTCAAGGGGCGCAGGGTGAAGCGGTAGGTTTGCATCACGGGTCAGGCTATCAGCTAGCCGCTTTTTCGAATGGTTGGACGGCATCCAGTCTTGCCTGAGCATCTACGTTGTCAATTTGCAGCTTGACAAATTTGACCTTGCCGTAGCCGCGCGAGCCCGAACCGCCCACGCTGTCAAGCTCCAGCAGTTTCAGGCCTTGCAATACGGTGTTGAGCAGGTTGTCACCGTCGCCAACCAGCTTTTTGACCGACAGGCGAAAGTCGAATTGGGCCCCGGCAGGGACGCGCTCGGTCTGTCGCGGGTGCTCAGCCACGCCGGAGATACGGTTGATGCGGTTTTCGCTCTTGACTTCGGTGAGGGCCATGTTGTCTTCACGGATTCGCTCTTCCCATTCTTCATTCAGGTTGCAGTCCCAGAAGGAGATGCGGGTTGGGCCGATAGTCGTGATGTCTTCAAGCCCGAGCTTGGCATCGCCACTGATGCCAAACAGTTGGAGGATGCGCTTGACCTCAATCTGCACACTGCCGCTGGCTTTTTCATAGTCCTTCCAGCCTAGCGCTTCTTCCTTGACCGCGCCGCTGCGCCACTCCAGCAGACTGCGCATCTTGCCTTTGAGACTGGAGCCGGGGATGTAGGGCGATTGGGTGTGTGGGTGTTTGATGACGGCGTTGTCCACGCCACCGATGTGCATTTCGCTGTCACCCGCGCCGATGCGTAGGCCGGTGACGAGTTCGAGCGTGGCGGTGATTGTGGTGATGGCGGTGAGTTGCTGTTGCGTCATGGCTTATTTCTCCTGGGCTTTGTAGAAGCCCATGAAGGCTTCCATGAACAATTTGGCGTGCTTGAGGGTTTCGGCATCCGTGATTTGCCGGATCAGGTGCGAGAACATTTTCTCGAAGCACTCATCCACCTTTTTGCGCCCCTTTGCGTAGGCGACTTTGGCGTTCAGCATTTTTATGAAGGGAGCGGATTGCTCGTAGCGCGCTAGACGCACAGACTCACTCTTTTGCCCTGGTTCCAGTTTTCCGATGTTGTGGACCTTGTCTGTCCACATCACCAATTCATCGTAAAACTTGCGTAATTGGGTTGACTCGTTCAGATTGTCTTTGCGGGCTATTGCCACTGTAGCTGCTTTGTCCTTGGCAATCCGGTCAAACAAGTCCACTGACAAAGGTGCTTGTAGTTTGATGTCGTCAACTGAGATACTCACGACTGGCGCTGCGTTGTAGCGGTCGTTGTTGCTGTAACCACCTTGGCTTGGGCTGCCTGAGCGCTGACCCGCGCCACCTCCCTGATATGTTGCCATATTGATTGCTCCTTAACGTTGACGATAGAAATGATTGAAAAGTGGAATGCGGTAGCGTGTGCCGAGTAGCTTCGGATCAATGACAGAAAAAGTTTCGCCAAGAATTCTTCGTGCGACCTTTTTCTGTTCTGTAGACAGTGCATGTCCATGCTTGTCTCGCACACCATCAACGTAGCGCTGTGTGCGATAAACAAAGCGGCTGCGCCACATGGCGTGTTCGGGGTTTGTGGCATCAGATGCCAAGTCAATCAGGTGTAGCAACCCATAAACGTAACCGGTTGATAGGTTGTAGTCGTCGCGTACTCGCTCCAACTGGTCTTGTGCCGCCTGCACTTGCGGCCAGTCGGGCCAGCACACCCGTTCATTGAAAAGCACCAAAGCATTTTTGCGTTCTTTCTCGGGCAACGAAGTCCCCTTGGCAGCGCCTAAAGCCTCTTCCGCCTGATTTGCCAAGCTGTTGATAGGCTGGCCGGGTTTGGTCATCACCATGCCCGCCGAAAACGTGATCTTGTCGTTATGCGCGACATAGGTTTTGAATTCGGCCGCCATGCGCGCGGCTAACTGCTGTGTGTTGTGCCAGGGGCCAATCAAAAAGAAGTCGTCACCACCGGCGAAAACGGTGTAGGTGTTGGGGAATTCGGTTGCGCACAAGGCGGGCAGCCAGATGGCAAAAAAGGCATTCATCTGGCGCGACAGCGCGGCCATTTTGGCGAAGGTGGGTTCTGGTAAGCCATGCTGAAAGATGGTGCCCAGGTTGTCGACGTCGCCTTTGAGCGTCATCAACGCCACTTGTCCCTGCCACTGGCCTGCATCGTCTAATCGGTCAGATTTTGGCTGGCGGTCTTCGCAGGCGATATGGTTGAGCGTTTTGCCCGCCTCAAAGCGAACATCATCGGGGCTTACGTCCGATTCAATGCCACGGTACTTGGCCTGGGTCTGCAAATCCAGCTCGCTAAACCGGGGAACGTAGGCATTGATAAAGCGCCGGGCATAGCCATTCCAGAGTGTGTCGCTCAGGTTCTCAGGCAGGCTGAAATCCCAGCAGCGCTGCAAGTTGCCGTCTTTGGCTAGCGCACCAAACTTGCCGGTGACTTCTTCACTCTTTGTGAAAACCACGCCGTAGCCAAACACGGATACCTCAAGCTGGGTCAGTTTGCTACCCGAGAGTTCGGCGGTATCACGCACGATCAGCAGGCGGTCTTCGCGGGTGAGGGCGCTGCCCAGTTTGATCTGGTCGCGCGACAGCGCAGCGGATGCCTTGTTGCTGCCCTCAAGCTTGTCGGCGGGAAGCTTGTCGTTGTATTGGCAAACGCCATGCGGGTAGGCGACATCAAACACTGGGTTGCTGACAGCCGTGAGGTCAAAACGTTGTAGTTTGGCCTTTTCCAGTGTGGCAAACAGGCCTTGCATCAAGGTTTTGAAGTTGCCCTTGAGCAAATCATTGCAACTGGCCGGTTTGCCAATCAGCCCCAAGCCAGCCAGGCCAAAGCTGTGCTGCAAAAACCATTGGTTGATGTCCGCACGGACTTGCGCGAGTTGGGCTCGTACCGCGCTGGTGTTGGGTGCGACGATCAAGAACTTGCCCGCCGCGTTGGTGATTTGGCTGGTGGGTGGGAGGCTCAGGGCATCCAGCACTTTGAGCGCGGCCAGCTCGGTAAACAGCGACACCTGAAATGAGCGTCCACGCAGCAGTTTGGCGGCAGCCTTATTGGTTTGACTGCCTTCGGCAAAGATGAAGTCCTGAATGCCGAAAAAATCACCTTGAATCAGCAACAGCTTGTCAGTGCCCCAATCGCTGCGGTCTTTCAGGTTGGCAGCGGCGGCGGCATCGGTTTGGCCTTCGGCCTCGTGCCAGCGCCAAAGGGCCGTCGCCAGTGCTGCAGTGGTTTTGCTGTGGTCGTAAAGCGAGACTTCGGGTTTGGTGCCAAAGGCGGTTGCTGCGGGAATGGCATGGGTGAAGGTCAGCCACGCAGTGTCAAAGTGATCCAGCCACAACGGCCAGTTGCTGCGGTGCGAGGCCGGGATGCTTTTGAGGGCGACCAAAAAATCTTGCCAAAGATGCTTGTATTGGGCTTGCGCCGGGGCATCTTCACCGGGTTCACATTTTTCGCGCAGTTGCGGGAAGATGGAAGTGGGGGACAGGGCTTGCAGTGGGTAACGCCATTTCAGGTCTTTGGCGGTGAATTTTTGCGACGCACCGTCGATTCGGATTTGCTCAAACAAGGACAGTTGGCGAGCTTGGTAGTGGTTTTTCCCTGTCTGAGTTTCGGCGCTTTCGTCTTTGGCAGCGTTGTATTTTTCAAATTCATCCCGCTCAAAGCCGCTGGCTACACGGTCGGCGGTGGCAATGATCCATTGCAAAAATGTGTCCGGCTTGTGGTGCGCCGCTGCTGCATTGATCAGCGAATCTGTGGTGCGCGTGTCATCCGCTCGCAATTGCGCCCGGTTGATAAAAGGGTGCATGTCACCCTGGATCAAATCGGGTGCGGTGTGCTCAACGATGTCAAAAGCCAGCCCGGTGTAGGCCGCATGGACGTGCGTGTGATAGCCGCTTTTGCCACCCGGCTCAAAGGTGTGAAACGGGCAATACTGGGTTTTGTGCGCATCCAGTGCGTCTTTGGGCACCTCTATGCGAGCACGTTCGGCAAACTTGCCCAGGTCATGCAGATAAGCAGCCAGGGCCACGCGGCACGAAGCCGCCAATAAATCAGAATCTTGTATGGTCATCAGTTTTCCTCCATGAATGCCACATCTGCCGCGAATCGTACTGCATCAGGTTTCAGGGTTAACCCGTGTTGGGAGCTGCTTAAACGATGGCATGGTTTCATGCCGCGCAGTTTAGAACCCGCCGTTGCCTTCACCTGGCTGCGGCAAGCTTGCCATGCGCACCGCCGTTGTGTACGCGGTAGGCCGCAAAAGCTGGCCCCAGCGCGGCGGGCAGGCCATGGCGCAGGCTGACAAACGGGATTTCGGCCAGCGTGATCTGGGCTATGCCCGAATTGGGTATGTACGAATCTGTGCGGGGGGTCTCCAGTGCGGGGTGTTCCTACCGTTCAATGGGTCACCAACCCTCAGCCTTTCCCGCCGGTTGTTGCGTGTCATGGACTTCTTATGGTGAAATACACATTGTGTATCAAGCCATTCAACCCTCAGCCCAATAAAGGTTCACCTCATGAATACTGCACCTGTTACCAACAGCACCGTTCATCCAACTTGTGCCGTCAATTTACGCATTCGCGATGATGTGCGCGCTCTCATTGACCGGGCGGCCAAGTCGTTTGGCAGGTCCCGCTCTGATTTCATGATTGATGCCGCGCGCCGTGCCGCAGAAGAAGCGCTGCTGGACCAGACTTTGGTGCGCGTGGATCCGGGGGCCTATGCCCATTTTTTGGCGGTGCTGGACCAGCCGCCTTCGGGCGCTGGGTTTGATCGCCTGATGGGTGCGGCCAAACCTTGGCAGGCGTTGAGTCTGTGAGTCTGTCAGCGCCACATCTGCTCACGGCAGAGGCTGATGTGGGTGGGTTTGGTTGTGGTACGCCCAGTCTGGATGAATGGCTCAAGCGGCGTGCCATGGCTAACCAGGTGAGCGGTGCCTCTCGGACTTACGTGGTGACGGACCGCAGTGAAGGTGACCACAGGGTGGTTGGCTACTATTGCCTGGCCAGCGGCGCACTGGCGGTGGTTGATGCGCCGGGGACCGTTCGGCGCAATATGCCAGACCCGGTGCCGATGGCCATTTTGGGCAGGCTGGCGGTGGACGGCGCTTGGGCGGCGAAAGGGCTGGGGGTTGCGCTGCTGCAAGATGCTGTGCTGCGTACCACGCAAGCGGCTGATATTTTGGGTATCAGAGGTCTGTTGGCGCACGCTGTGTCGGCCCAGGCCAAAGCTTTTTATGAATACCATGGTTTCAAGGCCTCGCCGACCCAGCCCATGACCTTGGTGTTGTCGATTCGCAGAAATTAATTGGGCTGACAGACAATAAATTAAAACAGGTAAACCCCGGTTCCACCGGGGGATACTTACTCGCATAATTCAAATAAGGGCGCATAAAACCCGTCGGCACACTCAAGGATTCACTGCCAGTGCAAAGCTGATCGCATCAGGCAGCAACGTCAGCCCATAGCGCCGTGGCCGCACGCCGCCGTCATGGATGCGGTAGGCCGCAAAGGCCGGGCCCAGCGCAGTTTTCAGGCGTTTGTCAAGCTTGGATTTGCGCGCTGAAAAATACTCGCCGTCCATGCCGTTTTTCAGCGCCCGCTCGGTGCCTTCAATGTCGGCCAGATTGCCGGTGATGCGCCGGTATTCACGCAGGTAGCGTTTGGCCCAGGCCGGGTCGGGCACGCCTTTGGTCGGGGCGGGCAGCGGCTCGTTGCCGGCCAGGGTTTCGCGCGCAAACACCGCCAGCAGCGCTAGTTCGGCTGGCGGCAGTTTGATTTCGCGCCCAGCGGCCAAAATGCGCTGGCCGGCCAGATCAAGGGTCACTTGTGCCGGGGCCAAAGCGGCGCGGGCGGCGGCTACGGTGTCGTTAAAACTGGCCACCCCG
>JAQTSL010000057.1 GCA_028711355.1 Rhodoferax sp. | reverse complement strand
GGCGGGCTCCTGGTCGCCGCTGGTGGCGCTCGGGCTGACGCTGGCGTTCTGGATCATACTGGCCTCTGCTGTGCAAATCTATCACCAGCTCAAGGACACGGTCAACTGGAAATCGACACCGATTTCATACTGGGGTATGCATGTGGCGCACATCGGCATCGCCATTTGTGTAATCGGCATCACCATGGTCAAGGGCTATGAGACTGAAAAAGACGTACGTATGGTGATGGGCGACACCGTCGAAGTCGGCGGCTACACCTTCAAGCTGATGGGCATCGAGCAAAGGCCAGGACCCAACTACAACGCCGACGTCGGTCTGGTTGAACTCAGTAAAAACGGTCAGGTGTTGCGCACGCTACACCCGGAAAAACGCAGCTATTTTTCCTCCACCATGCCGATGACCGAAGCCGCCATCGACTCCGGTCTGACCGGCGATGTCTATGTCTCGCTCGGTGAGAAGTTGGACACCAGCGACAAGCCCGCTTGGGCAGTGCGCGTCTATCACAAGCCTTTTGTTCCGTGGATTTGGGTTGGCTGCCTGTTCATGGCGCTGGGTGGCTCAATGGCGGCGCTGGACAAACGCTATCGCAAGAAGCAGGCGGCGAAACTGACGCGGGCTGACCTCAAGGGCATGGCGGTATGAAAAAAGCCTACATCCCGTTGGCTATTTTTGCCGTACTGGTGGTTTTTCTGGCCATCGGGCTAACGCTCAAACCGCATGAAATCCCGTCGCCATTAATCAACAAACCGGCGCCCGATTTTTCTGCGCCAATGCTCGACAACCCGGCACTGTCGCTGACCAAAAAGGATCTGCTGGGCAAGGTCTGGCTGCTCAATACCTGGGCCTCGTGGTGCGTAGCGTGCCGTGAAGAGCATCCACTGCTAGTGGAACTTGCAAAAACCAAACCCTTTCCGATCATTGGCCTGGACTACAAGGACAAAGATGCTGACGGGCTGAAGTGGCTGGCGCGCTATGGCAATCCATACGACGTAGCCATTGCCGACCATGACGCCAAAATTGGCATCAACTTTGGTGTCTATGGCGTGCCAGAAAGCTTTCTGATCGACAAGGCCGGCATCATCCGCTACAAGCAGATCGGCCCCTTTACCGAAGAAGCGATCCGTGACAAACTGATGCCCCTGGTGCGGGAGCTCCAAAAATGAAATTCTGGCTTGGCTTTTTTTTGTGCTGGCAGGTCGCCAGTTTCACGTACGCGGCGCAGGCACCGGCACTGGCCGACGACCCGGTGGTTGAGCAGCGGCTGATCTCGATTGCTGAAGATTTGCGCTGCCTGGTCTGTCAAAATGAATCGCTGGCCGGCTCACGCGCCGATCTGGCCAATGATCTTCGTCGCGAAGTCCGTCTGCTGATCAAATCGGGCAAGTCCGACTCAGAAATCAAAGAGTTCCTGGTCAACCGCTACGGTGACTTTGTTTTATACCAGCCGCCGGTCAAACCGACCACCTGGCTGCTGTGGTTTGGCCCCTTGCTGCTGCTGTTGGGCGCCCTCTGGCTGCTGATCCGAACCATCCGCCAAACACAAGCCAACGCCAAAACACCCCAATTCCTTGATTCAGCGCAACGCGCCAAGGCACAAGCCCTTCTGCAAGAGACTGAACCCAAAAAATGAATGCTTTTATTGCCATCGCAGTGTTGATGACACTGCTTGTGATTGCCTGGCTTGCCTACGCTTTGTTGGGCACTCAAACCAGTAACGGTGTCTCCAGCGAACGGCTGAACGCAGAAATTCACCGTGACCAGCTCAAAGCCCTTGAAAACGACTTGACACGTGGTGTCATCAGTCAGCAGGATTTTGAAACCACGCGTGACGAACTCCAATTGCGTCTGCTCGACGACACTCAAAGTTTCGAGGCGGCTACCTCGGCCGGGCATGGCAGCCTGTGGACGCCCAAGCGCACCAGCATCGCCATTGCGGTCACGATGCCTTTTTTGGCAATGGCTTTCTATTGGCAGCTTGGCGCACCAGGAGCGATCAACCCGGTAGCTGCCAACCGCTTTGAAGACCCTCAAGTCAAACAAATGGTGGAAACTCTGGAAGCCAAACTCAAAGCCAACCCAAACAATCCTCAGGGCTGGGCGATGCTGGCACGCTCCTACAAGGTCATGGGTCGGATGGATGAAGCTGAGCGGACCTTTATGAAGGTCGGCAACGCCATCAATACCGACGCTGACCTGATGGTCGAACTGGCTGACCTGCTGGCAGTCAAGGCCAACAACAACATTGAAGGCAAACCACTCGAACTGGTCAATAAGGCCTTGCAAATCAATTCGAAGCACCCAATGGGCTTGATGATGTCAGGCGTGGCTGCTTTTCGCCGGTCTGACTTCAAAATGGCGATCGGTGAATGGGAAAAATTGCTGGCGGTACTTGAACCTGGTTCGCCCGACGCACAACAGGTGCAAGCCAACATTGACGATGCGCGCACCCAGGCGGGCATACCTGTTACTGGTGCCGCCACGGACAGCACCAAGCTACCCCCTGTGAGTGCCCAGGCAGCGGCCAATGTCGGCCCTGATATGGTCAACCAGATGGTCGATCGTCTGGCTGCGCGGCTCAAAGACAGCCCGAATGACACGGCTGGATGGGCACAACTGGCGCACGCCTACAAGGTACAAGGCCGCTTGCAAGATGCATCACAGGCCTACGCTAAAACCGGCAAACTGCTCGACACCGATGTCGAAGTGATCCTGCAATATGCTGACGTTCTGGCGATGATGGCCAACAACAGCCTCAGCGGCAAGCCGCTTGAGCTGATCCAGAAGGCGCTCAAAATTGATCCAAAGAACGCCATGGCTCTCATGTTGGCTGGCCAGGCGTCGTACAAGGCGGCCAATTACCAGCAGGCCATCGGCTACTGGGAACGGGTACTTGCCGTGCTGCCGGTGAACTCACCAGACGTACCACAAGTGCAAGCAGAAATAACCGATGCCAAGGCAAAAATAGCTAAATAATCTTAAATTTTTTTAACCCAACAGCCAGACCAAAGTCACCCAAGTCTGGCTTTTTTTCCAAATCAGAACTGTATAAACTTGTGAATAATTTGTTTTAAATAAGTAAGTTATCCACATTTTTTTTAAAAATTTGAACTTATCCAGAAAACGCGACTGCCACGGAAGCACGGTCATCCACAGTTGATCAAGCGGCTTAGCTTGTTGTTTCTTAAACAATTTTCTTACTTATCCAACGCTGACCTGGATATCTATCTACTACCACTAATTTAAAAAGGTAAAAAGAGAAAAAGAATGCTGGGGTCCATCAAGTAAGATTTGGCCCTCTGCGGGCGGTCCGCTCCATCCCTAACCACCCATCCCCGTGTCAGATTCTTTCGAAATCAAAAGTGCGCAATTGCCTGTCATAGCGCTGTTACTCAAAACGGATGACGTCGCCACCCTCTGTGAGGCATTGCTTCAAAGCTACGGCAGCAGTGGCGAAAACCCTGATTTTTTCGACGACGACGCAGTGGTGGTGGATTGCTCCAAACTGACATCCAATTGGCTGACGAAGGATTTACTGGCTTTACAGCAGGCGTTGCTGGCGTGCCACCTCAAACCGATTGGTATTCGTGCGGCGACACAGCCGCTGGTGCAGCAAGCGCGGTCGCTGGGCTGGTTTCCGGTGGCGCAAGATGTGATACGTGCCAAGCCGTCTGCTGAAACGCGTCAAGTTGTTGCCCGGCCCACCGAGGTGATCAAAGAAGTGGTTCGCGAAGTGGTGCGTGAGGTCGCAGGACCAGCCACGTTGCTGGTGGACAAACCAGTTCGCTCGGGCCAGAAGATTTATGCGCGAGGTGCTGACCTGGTGTTGTTGGCGATGGTCAATGCCGGTGGTGAAGTTGTCGCGGACGGCAACATCCACGTCTATGCACCACTGCGTGGCAAAGCCATGGCCGGAGCCAGTGGTAACACCACCGCTCGAATTTTTTCAACCTGTCTGGAGCCCGAGTTAATCTCCATCGCAGGGGTTTATCGGACCAGCGAAAATGCGTTGCCAAAAGATATCCAGGGTCAGGCGGCGCAGGTACGCCTGAGCACCGATGGCCAGGAAAAGCTTCTATTTGAAGCGCTGAGCTGTTAGTTTTATGTTTTCAATTGAAAGTAAACCGCTGTTATGACAAAAATTATCGTGGTGACCTCGGGCAAAGGGGGGGTTGGCAAGACCACCACCAGCGCCAGCTTTGCGACTGGCCTAGCCTTGCGCGGTCACAAGACTGCGGTGATCGACTTTGACGTGGGCTTGCGCAACCTGGACCTGATCATGGGCTGTGAGCGCCGTGTGGTGTATGACCTGATTAATGTCATTCACGACGAAGCTAACTTGCATCAGGCGCTGATCAAAGACAAGCAGTGTGACAACCTGTTTGTGCTGGCCGCCTCCCAAACGCGCGACAAAGACGCGCTAACGCAAGACGGCGTTGAAAAGGTTCTGACCGATCTGGCGGCGATGGGTTTTGAATACATCGTCTGCGATTCACCCGCGGGTATTGAAACCGGCGCGCTGATGGCAATGCATTTTGCCGACGAAGCGCTGGTTGTCACCAACCCTGAGGTGTCATCGGTGCGCGACTCCGACCGCATTCTTGGCATTTTGGCCAGCAAAACCAAACGCGCCATGCAAGGCCAGGAGCCGGTGAAAGAGCATTTGCTGATCACCCGTTACAACCCTTCGCGCGTCAACCAGGGGCAGATGTTGTCCTTGCAAGACATCCAGGACATTTTGCGTATCAAACTGATCGGTGTTATCCCGGAGAGCGAAACCGTGCTACAGGCGTCCAATCAGGGGGTTCCGGCGGTGCACTTGGAGGGTAGTGACGTGTCTGAGGCCTACAAAGACGTGGTGGAGCGCTTTCTGGGCGAAGACAAACCAATGCGTTTTACCGAGCCGCCCAAACAAAGCTTGTTCAAGCGCCTGTTCGGGGGGAAGTGAAGCCATGTCTTTCTTCTCGTTTTTTCTGGGTGAGAAAAAAAAGACCGCCAGTCTGGCCAAAGAGCGTCTGCAAATCATACTGGCGCACGAACGCAGCGGGCGCAACCCGGCCGAGCCCGATTACTTGCCCGATTTGCAGCGTGAGCTGATTGCCGTGATCAGCAAGTACGTCAAGATCAATCCGAACGACATCAAGGTCAACCTGGAGCGCCAGGACAACCTCGAAGTGCTCGAAGTCAAGATCGAGCTGCCCGATGCCCGCTAGTTGCGGTTGAGGTTCTTTCATCGATCAGGTTGACGGTTACTCGGTCATTAATCAGTTGGGGACAGAGCAAAGTTCGCTGCGCGTAACTCTTGGTCTGTCCCACAAGGTTTCAGGATAGTTGGGGACAGAGCAAAGTTCGCTGCGCGTAACTCTTGGTCTGTCCCACAAGGTTTCAGGATAGTTGGGGACAGAGCAAAGTTCGCTGCGCGTGACTCTTGGTCTGTCCCACAAGGTTTCAGGATAGTTGGGGACAGAGCAAAGTTCGCTGCGCGTAACTCTTGGTCTGTCCCACAAGGTTTCAGAATAGACTGATCTCTGCCGCCTTTGCGGGTTTCTCCGCAGATCACGGGTTGCTCCAAGGTGCGACACTGGGTCTCATTCCATTTCCAAATCATCCGTGTCGTTGTTGCTTGGCCTTGTCGTGCGTCAGCACTGCCTGCGGCTTCGCGCCTAGACACAAATGATTTAGAAATGGAATCATGCGGTGAAACTTCCGATCCGTTTATTGCTTTCCTGGACAACCGGCTCAGAGACGTAACCTGACTTCACAGCAGCGTGACATCGGCCGCGCCGAGCGGTCATGGCACGGTGGCAGCGATGGCCTTGGAGGGATGCAGTGTGGCAATAGAAGAATTTCGGGACTGGAAGCGCTGGCTGCACGATATTGCGATGGTTGACAACGATTCGCTGGGGCCGTACCGGGACCGCATCATGCAGTCCATGGGCGTGGTAACTTTGGCGTTGTTGATGCCGTTCACCATCAACAACTTCCTGCAAGGCCGTTATCAGGTTGCAGTGGGGCTGATCCTGCTGCAAGCCGCCATTGCCGCCAATGGCTACGCCGCGTGGCGCGGGCGTCGCTCGCCGGTACCGCCGCTACTGTTGCTGCTGACGGTTGTTGCGGCACTCACTTCGGTGTTCATCCGGCAGGGCGTGATCGGCGTCCTGTGGAGCTATCCCTTGATGGTGTTCACCTACTTCATACTCAGGCGTCTTACGGCGATCGCTTTCAGCGCCGCGTTGCTGATCTACTTCCCCTGGCTGACCTGGCGTTACATCGACTCCGATCTGGCGTCCCGGCATCTGGTGTCGCTGCTGCTGGTCGTGACCCTGATCAATATCGTACTGAGCGTGATCTCCAGCCTGCATCAGACCCTTGCCAAGCAGGCGCTAACCGATCCGCTGACGGGTTGTTTCAACCGCCGCTGCATGGACCACGAACTCTCGACACTGGTAACCAAGGCCAGTCGGTACTCGGTCACAGCCTCGGTGCTGATGATCGATATTGATCACTTCAAGGAGATCAACGACAGCTACGGGCATGGGCAGGGATATCTGGTGTTGCAGGGTGTCGTCGAGATTGCCAGCGCGCGCATTCGCGTCGGCGACCACATGTACCGTTTTGGCGGCGAGGAGTTTCTGATGCTGCTGGAACAAACCGGTATGCGCGATGCAAAGATGGTCGCAGAGGATATCCGTGCCCGGATCGAAACGGCCGAGCTGCTGCCTGGCCGTACGGTGACGGTCAGTATCGGTCTTGCCCAGCATCAGGCCGGACAATCGGTCGATGCCTGGATCAAGCGCGCCGACCGCGCGCTGTACCGGGCCAAGCAGGCTGGTCGCAATCGGGTCGTGAGCGCGGATTTGGCCGGCGCCGCCAGCGATATTGCCGATGTTTCTGGCCCGCCCGACAACCGCCCGACATCGAACGTTTGACATGAAAATCAGGGTTTTCCGTCATTTCATGACTCCTGGCGCGGGGCGGTCGTAGCCACCCTATGATGACGTCAATGCGCACGACTGCAAAGAAAATGATTCCCGACCAGCATGACAACCGGTCGAACTAGGCTGCTGCCACATCAAAGCCAGGAAAACGCCGACAACTTGCTGTGTCCGGCGGGCTGCTATTGCTTTCATGCGGGCCATGGCATTCCGACGCCATGCGAAACACGATAAAAGGCTTGTCCATGCACCACCACCCCAAATCGCAGCCGAAATTTTTTGCCTTCCTGATGCTGCTTTCCGGCTTGGCCGGCATCTCTTACGAAATTCTCTACGGCCGGATTCTGGGCAATATGGTCGGCGACCAGTTTGCCGTGTCGGCGGCCATTCTGATGACCTTTCTGCTTGGCATTGGCATCGGCTCGGCCTACGCGCACCGGCTGTGGCGCTGGCTGTGGGCGATCGAGGCCGGTATTGGCATCTACGGCGTGCTGATCGCCTTTTCACAGCCGTTGATCGAGCGCGTGGTGTATGCCGGCTCTTCGCTTTTCACTGACAACCTCACAGCAAGCATCCTGATCTGTGTGCTGCTGTTGATCGTGCCGACCTTCTTGATCGGTTGCAGCGTGCCCTTGTTTGCCGGCTATTTTGGTCGTGAAAGTGCACTGCAGTCGCGCGCGTCTTTCTCCCGGGTGTATATGGTCTATAACTTGGGTGCCGCCCTGACCGCGCTGCTGATCGAGTTCTACTTAATCCGAAGCCTTGGCGTTCGCGCCAGCGTGGCCCTGTTCGCCGCGCTGAACCTGGTGATCGCTGCCGGACTATGGGTGCGCTTTTCGCATCTGCGTGAGGTACCAAAACAGCAAGCTGGGCAAAGTTTCGTGATCGGCCATGTACTGCGCCAGATTCCCGCTTCCCGCTGGTTGGCGCTGATGCTGGCCAGCATGGCCTCGGCCATCTTCCAGTTGTTCATGGTGAAGTATTCCGAACTGGTGTTCGGCCCGTTTCGCGAATCGTTTGCGCTGGTGCTGTCGTTGATTCTGATCGGTATTGCGCTGGGTTCGATGCTGGCGCAGCGCTTTGCGCTGAGTTTCACGCACCTGATGTGGCTCAATCTGGTCGGTCTGCTTGGCCTGATGCTGTTGGCCGGACCGGCGATTTATGTTTATGCCGCGCTGTATGAACTGGTGGGCAGCTACTTCTGGGGGTTGATCACCCTGAAATGGCTGCTCCTCAGCGGTCTGATGATGGTCCCGGCGATGACCTTTGGCGCCGCCATTCCAACACTGTTGTCGCTGCCGGGTGAGGCCGCGAAAGAGCAGGAAGTCAGCCGCGAATCCGGTGCCCTGCTGCTCATCTCCTCGCTGGCCAATGTGGCGGGTTTCTTGCTGATGGCATTCGTCCTGCACCGCCTGCTCGACTACGGCGTACAACTCCTGATCATCGGTGGCATCGCCGCCCTTGCGCTGGCGGTTTATACGCGCGGCCGGCTGCGTCACGTGATCCCCGCCGCCCTGGTCGTGCTCGCCATGTTTGGCTGGCAGCATAACAAGTGGGACGAGAACTTGTTGTACTTGAGTTATACCAGTTTCCGCAACGTGAAGGAACTCAAAACCGAGCGCGCAAACTTTGGCTTCCCCGATCGCTACAAAGGCTATCAGGATGTCTTTTCGATCAACTGGATGGACGGCAAACCCTACTTTTTCATCAACGGGTACGTCAGCATTTCGCTGAGCAACCCGGCGGAAAAGATCGTCGGCGCGCTGTCTTCGCTGTTCTCCCCGCGGCTCGACGAGGCGCTGGTGCTGGGCCTGGGCAGTGGCGCTACCGCTTCAGCGGTGGGTCTGTTCTTCAAGCACACCGAGGTGGTGGAGATCAACCCGGTGGTGCGCGAGAATCTGTTTCGCATGGCGCAGTGGAATTACGACATTGAGCACAATCCGCGGGTTGATATCGTGGTGGACGATGCGATTCACCACGTGAAGGTGGGCGACAACAAATATTCGATGATTCTGAGCACAGTGACCACGCCGCTGTATTTCAGCTCATCCAAGCTCTACACCCGGGACTTTTTTGACAGTATCAACAAGCGCCTGACCCCGGACGGCGTCTATATCACCTGGATGGATTCACGCATTGGCGACGCTGGCACCGACATTATTCTGCGGACACTGAAAAAAACCTTCAAGCATTGCGCCATTTTGTATGTGAAGTCGGCCTACTTTCTGCTGGTTGCATCCAACCAACCGCTGCGTGTCCAACAGGCCGCTGCCATTAGCAACCAGCCGGAGCTGAGCGCCGATCTGATGACAAAACACGGGGTGATGGCCGCATGGTTGCCCTATCACCTGATGCACACCGATGTGTATGGGTTGATCGACAATCCGCAGGGCGAACTCAACACCGCCGACTATCCGGCGCTGGAGTTCGAAATGGCCCTCCGCCACAACCGCAGCATCTACCAGTTCAGTAAGCGCCTGCGCGATGCCTTCAACATTGATGATATGAAGCGCGCACTGGGTCCGGTCGGCGCTGCCTTCCCGGCCGATTTTCTGGCGCAGTCTGAGGAACGTCTGGGTAATTCCCCCATTACCGAGCGCTGGAAGAAGGTCCTCGCCGGTACGCCGGAGCTCCAGAACAAGGCCAAGCTGGCCGAGTTGGACTGGCGCTTGTCGCGGGCAAGAATCGAGGACAGCGTCGGCGCCTGGTACGCGGTCGGCGTACAGATGACCCGTATGCAACGCCATCAACAGGCCATTGAAGTCTTCAACAAGGTTCTGAAAATGGACCCAATGCACAACAACGCCAATTACTACCTTGGCACCAGCTTGGAGGACCTGGGCCGAACCGACGAGGCACTGAAAAGTTTCCAGGCGGAACAGCAACTTGATCCGAAAGACAAAGACGTGGATTACCGCATCGGCCGCCTGCTGTTGCGCGCAGGTCGCCATCAGCAAGCACTTGAGGTGCTCAACCGGTACATCGAAACCTGGCGTCCCAGCGACAGCATGGCTTACAGCTACCGCGCCATGGCGCACCGAGCGCTCGGCCACAAAGAGCTGGCCCGCATCGACATCAAGCGCGCCCTGAACCTGCAGGGCGGGGATCAAAATATCTTCGACCAGGTTGGCCTCTAAGGACCCGGTTCCGTATTCCTAACTGGCATCTGCCAGAATAGCCCACCGCACCGATTCCGAACCACCGGCCATGACACACACCGACGCCACCGACCATATTACTACCTTGGGCTTGCAGGCTAAAACGGCTTCTGCCCTGATGGCGAAAGCTTCAACAGCTATTAAAAACAAAGCGCTGCGAACGCTTGCCGACTTGTTGCGTGCCAACCTTCAACTGCTCCAGGCAGACAACGCGCGGGACCTGGCGCGTGCCGCAGCCACTGGCCTGCCCGCGCCCATGCTGGACCGCTTGCGGCTCACGCCCCAGATCATCGAAACCTGCGCGCAGGGCTGCGAGCAGTTAGCCGGTATGGCCGACGTCATTGGCGAGCTTCTCGGCATGAGGCAACAGCCCAGCGGCATCCGCGTCGGTCAGATGCGCGTGCCGATTGGCGTGTTTGGCATGATTTTTGAGAGTCGCCCCAACGTGACGATCGAGGCCGCCAGCTTGAGCATCAAGAGCGGCAACGCGTGTATTTTGCGCGGCGGCTCCGAGGCGATCGACTCCAACAAGGCGCTGGCCCGGTTGGTGCAGCAAGCGCTGCAGATAAGCGGTCTGCCCGAGTATGCGGTGCAACTGGTGCAGAGCACCGACCGCGCGGCGGTAGGCCAACTGATTGCCATGCCGCAGTATGTCGATCTGATCATTCCGCGCGGCGGCAAGGGGCTGATCGAGCGCATCAGCCGTGAGGCCAAGGTGCCGGTGATCAAGCATCTGGACGGTAATTGCCACACCTATGTCGATGACCCCTGCGACATCGCTCTGGCGGTCAAGGTAGCCGACAACGCCAAGACGCAGAAGTACAGCCCGTGCAACGCGACCGAAAGCCTGCTGGTGGCGCGCGGCGTGGCGACGCAATTTTTACCGCAAATCGCCAGCATCTACGCCGCCAAAGGGGTTGAGATGCGCTGCGATGCTGAGGCCCTGGCACTGTTGCAATCTTATGCATCAAATAGGCCTCTAGCGCTCGCCAATCAAGCGCAAGCAGATACAAATAAAATAGCATTCAAGCTGACCTTGGCGCAACAGTCCGACTGGTTTGAGGAGTACCTGGCGCCGATCATCAGCATCAAGATCGTGGCTGGCGTGCAAGAGGCCATTGCCCACATCAACCACTATTCCAGCCACCACACCGACGCCATCCTGACGTGCGACCATCAGCACGCACAGGCCTTTTTGCGCGAGGTGGACTCGGCCAGCGTGATGGTCAACACCAGCACCCGCTTTGCCGATGGTTTTGAATACGGGTTGGGCGCCGAAATCGGTATCAGTACCGACAAGTTCCATGCCCGCGGCCCGGTCGGCATCGAAGGCCTGACCTCGCTCAAGTACGTGGTGCTGGGCCAGGGCGAGCTACGCGTTTGATGAGCTTGAAAGAGTGGCTGCGAAAAATGGCCCGTCCTAAAATCGTCGTTCCCCCATTGCAAGGTTTTCTATGGTTCCGCACCTGATCACTGCCCTGACTGGCCCCATCAACGAGCTGGAACAGCGCGTGCTCGACTCGATGCCCGCCATCGAGCGCTGGTTCCGGCTGGAGTGGATGGAGCACACGCCACCGTTTTACAGTTCGGTTGATATCCGCAACGCCGGTTTCAAGCTCGCGCCGGTGGACACCAACCTGTTTCCCGGTGGCTGGAACAACCTGTCGCCCGAGATGTTGCCGTTAGCGGTACAGGCGGCGATGGTCGCGATTGAGAAAATCTGCCCAGAGGCGCGTAACCTGCTGGTGATCCCGGAAAATGGCAAGCACAGCAGTTTTTACCTCGCCAACCTGGCCCAATTGCAGCGCGTGTTCAATATGGCCGGCTTGAATGTACGCCTGGGTTCGATCGACCCGGCGGTCAGGAAAACCACCACGCTAGAACTGCAAAATGGCGTCACCCTGACGCTGGAGCCGGTGCTTCGTGGCAAACGCCGCTTGGGGTTGAAGGACTTCGATCCGTGCACCATTTTGCTCAACAATGATCTCTGTGCCGGGGTGCCCGGCATTCTGGAAGAAATTTACGAACAGTACCTGTTGCCGCCGCTGCACGCAGGCTGGCCGACGCGACGCAAGAGCACGCATTTCAGGGCCTACGAAGAGGTCGCCAGGCGTCTGGGCAAGTTGATGGGTGTCGATCCATGGCTGATCAATCCGCTATTTGACAAGTGCGCTGATGTGGATTTGGCGCAGGCGCAGGGTATGGACTGTCTGTGCAGCCAGATCGACGTGGTGCTGGCGCGGGTGCGGCGTAAGTACAAGGAATACGGCATCAAGGAAAAACCGTTTGTGGTGGTCAAGGCCGACCACGGCACGCACGAGATCGGCATCGTCACCGTGCGCGACGCCAAAGACACGCAACTTTTGTGCGACCGGGTGCAAGTGCTGACCCAGGGTCGAAAAGCCCCGCTGTTGCCGCATGACTTTATGGTGCAAGAAGGCGTGCTGACACAAGAGCGCGTCAACGACGCGGTGGCTGAACCGGTGGTCTATATGATGGACCGTTACGTGGTGGGCGGCTTTTACCGGGTGCACGCTGGGCGTGGCGTCGATGAGAGCCTGAACGCGCCGGGTTCTGGATATGTGCCGCTGGCGTTTGAGCACAGCACCCAATTGCCGCAGCCAGGTGTCAGGCCAGGTGCCAGCTTGCCCAACCGTTTCTATATGTACGGCGTGGTCGGCCGGCTGGCTACCTTGGCGGCCAGCTATGAGCTTGAAGCCACCGACCCGAATGCCGAAAGCTACGATTAAGCCGGGCGCCTGCGGTTTTCTGACGCAAAATCACGCACTTTCATGATATGGAGCCAGTCGGGTTGAACCGGCGGGTGACTGCTTGGCTACTTCCCAAACCTCTCTGCGCGCGCTCACGCTAGGCGCCATTGGTGTCGTCTATGGCGACATCGGCACCAGCGTGCTGTACGCCGTGAAAGAAGTATTTGGCTCGGGCCATGTGCCCTTTACGCATGACAACGTGCTAGGCATCCTGTCGATTTTTTTCTGGACACTGACTGTCATCATCTCGATCAAATACGTCACGCTGGTGCTGCGCGCCGACAACAATGGCGAGGGTGGGCTGGTGGCGATGCTGACGCTGGCTTCGCAGTCGGTCCGGGACAAACCCAGGCTGCGCCGGATGTTGCTGCTGGTGGGTATCTTTGGCACCTGTCTGTTTTATGGCGATGGCGTTATCACGCCGGCCATATCGGTACTGTCGGCGGTCGAGGGGCTGGAGGTGGTGTCGCCAGCCTTCAAAAAAGCGGTGATCCCGCTTACCTTGCTGATATTGTTTGGCCTGTTTTTTGTGCAAAAGCGCGGTACCGCTGATATTGGCAAATTTTTTGGACCGATCACGCTGGTCTGGTTCGCTGTCATCGCGACCATTGGTGTCGGTCAGATTGTGTTGGTACCCGAGGTGCTGTGGGCGCTGAGCCCGCACTACGCGCTGGGTTTCATGTTGGAAAACCCGGGCACCACCTTTATCATTTTGGGGGCTGTGGTGCTGTGCGTCACGGGTGGCGAAGCGCTCTATGCCGACATGGGTCATTTTGGCAAAAAGCCGATCCGGCTGGCCTGGTTTTATGTGGTCATGCCGGCACTGACGCTCAATTATTTTGGTCAGGGCGCGTTGCTGCTGGCCAATCCGGCTGCGGTGAAAAATCCGTTCTTTTTGATGGCGCCCGGCTGGGCCTTGCTGCCGTTGGTGTGCTTGGCGACGCTGGCCACGGTGATTGCCTCGCAAGCGCTGATTACCGGCGCGTTTTCTGTCACCAAACAGGTGATTCAGCTTGGCTATCTGCCGCGCTTTCAGGTCTGGCATACCAGCATCAAAGAAACCGGCCAGATATATATGCCATTCGTCAACTGGGGCTTGTTTGTGGCGATCGTGCTGGCGGTGATGCTGTTCAAGTCGTCGAGCAACCTGGCCGCTGCCTACGGTATTGCTGTCACGCTGGACATGCTGATCACCACGCTGCTGACTTTTTTTGTCATTCGCTACACCTGGCGCTATCCGTTGGCGCTGTGTGTGACGTCAACGACTCTATTTTTTATTATCGATCTGGCGTTTTTCAGCTCCAACCTGATGAAGCTGGTGGACGGCGGTTGGTTCCCCTTGCTGATTGCGGGTGCGGTATATACCCTGATGCTGACCTGGTACGAAGGCCGGCATCTGCTCAACCAGAAGCTCAAGGCTGACGCCATCGACCTGTCCAGTTTTCTGGCGGCCGTTTTTCTGAGTCCACCGGTACGGGTGGCGGGCACGGCTGTCTTTTTGACGGCGGAGCCGGGCACGGTGCCCAACGCGCTGCTGCACAACCTCAAGCACAACAAGGTGTTGCACGCGATCAACCTGTTTGTCACGGTGCGCAACCAAGAGATTCCGTGGATCGGCATGGACAAGCGCCTGAGCATCGAAGCGCTGGGGCACGACTGCTGGCAGGTGGTGGTGAACTATGGTTTCAAGAATGACCCCGACCTGCCCAAGGCGCTGACCCACATGAAGGGGCGCGGTTGCGAACTTGACCCGATGACCACCAGCTATTTCCTCAGCCGCGATACGGTAGCGCCCACGCTGGGTGGTGGCATGGCGCCCTGGCGCGAGAAACTCTTTGCGCAAATGCACCTCAACGCCAGCGCCGCGGCCGACTTTTTGAAACTGCCCAGCAACGCGGTGGTTGAGTTGGGCAGCAAGATCGAAATTTGAGCGTTCGAAAGCGGCTACGTGAAATTGCAACAATTTGGCGTAATGGCGGCAGTTTTTGCGCAGGTGCTAGCCCAATTGGGGTCGGATCCCAATTCGGGCTCAAGTTTTCAATTTAACCGAGAAAATCCATTAGGGCACTACAGGGACTTCCTAAAGAGTCAACAGGTTTTTTGTATTTTCTTGATAAACGGTATTCATTGCATTGGTGTAAGTGAAAGCTGCGATAAAACGAGGAAA
>JAQTSL010000056.1 GCA_028711355.1 Rhodoferax sp. | reverse complement strand
GCCACTACGCGCGCTGATGATCACCGGTTTTGCGCTGTCGGTGCTGGCACTGGGCTACGGTCTGGTGGTGGTGGGTGAATACTTCATCACCGGCATCGCGGTGCCCGGTTACGCCACCATCGTGGTTGGCATGATGTTTTTCAGCGGCATCCAGTTGCTGTCAATTGGCATCCTGGCGGAGTACGTTGGACGCATTTACGAAGAGGTCAAGCAGCGACCCAATTATCTGGTCAGTCAGCGCGTTGGCGCTGGGCTGGATCAGTCGGATCAATGAAAAGCAGTTCTTCTGTGCAAGCCGCTGAATCGGGGTCAGAGCCCAATTCGGTGACGCTGTCTTGGCAAACTCGAAGGTCTTACCACGAATTGGGATCTGACCCCCATTCGGCTACCGTCTTCGCAAAAATGGCTACTGCTAGACCTGATTGTTGTGCTACGTTGAAACTCGCGTGAGCCCCTCTACTTTTTGGTTTCTGACGGTTGGCAGCGTGGCGGCGCTGACGCATATGACGGTTTTTGCGCTGACGCAACACGCTATCTGGCCAGAGTTGGCCAACGCGCTGGGCTTTGTGGTGGCATTTTTTGTCAGCTTTGGCGGCCACCGCTGGCTTAGCTTTAGCGACGCCGGTACCACCGTGGCCACCAGTTTTCAGCGCTTTGTGGTGACCGCCCTGGCCGGCTTTGCCAGCAATGAAATTGTTTTCGTGGTGCTACTGCGCTGGCTCGGGCTGGCGTCGTTGCTGGCGCTATTGGTTGCGCTGGTGTTTGCAGCCGGGCAGACTTTTGTGCTCAGCCGCTTCTGGGCGTTTCGGCGCTAAAGTGCCTGCGCCGGTGCCGGTGCCGGTGCCGCCCGATTGATAAATCGACCAGCCCGCGCCGATCAAACGAATAGGAAATTAAATATTGTGATGTACAATTAATTCATGTACACAGTCAAAGAAACAGCACTTTTTCAACGCAAGGCCGCAAGCGTTTTGAGTGCATCAGAGCTTGATGAGTTAATTGACTGGATCTCCGTCAACCCGTTAGCCGGTGACGTTATCCCTGGAGCCGCACCATTGCGCAAAGTGCGTTGGGCGCGTGCTGGCATGGGTAAACGTGGCGGCTCGCGGGTGATCTATTTCAACAAACTGGAAAACGGCTTGATTGTTCTTTTAACCGTGTACTCAAAGTCGGTTGATGACAACCTGTCTGCCGCATTCCTGCGCAAACTTTTAGAACTTGAGGAGTTTTGAATGAAAGACCCTGAACTGTCAGAATTTGAAAACGACTTGCTTGAATCCATCATGCAAGCTAAACGTGGCGAATTTGCACGGGTAACAACACCAGCACAAATTGCCGCGCGCCGTGGCCGACCTGTTGGCAGCGTGCAAGCCACCACAAAAACCCCGACGACCCTACGCTTGAACACGCCTGCCTTAAACCGCTGGCGTGCATCCGGCAAGGGCTGGCAAACACGCGCTGCCGCTATCCTTGAGCAACACGCGCCGCAAATCAGCGCTTAACCGCCAGTATCTCGCTGCTGTTTGCAGCCGGGCAGACTTTTGTGCTCAGCCGCTTCTGGGCGTTTCGGCGCTAAAGTGCCTGCGCCCGCGTTGCTGGCGCCTGATTGAAAGATCGACCAGCCCGCGCCGGTATAAAACAGCGCCCAGCCGGACAGCCCTTGCGTCAGCGCCGAGCCAGTTCTGACCACCAGCCAGTGGCCAGCACGGGGGGCAACCTCACGCAGCCGATCGAGCGGCTGTAGTACCTGGGCAGCCCGTGCATCAAAATCGGCGCCCTCAAACAATTCGCGCTGCCAGCCGTCGCCCACTTGGCGGCGCAGCGTCGGCCAGTCTTGCAGCACCACCAGCGGCTGGCGGGTTTGCGCATAAAACGGCAAATCGTACGGATACGCGTCCGACACAAACACCGTATCAGCAGGCGACGCGGCGCAGGCCAGCACGGCGGCCACATCTTGCGTGCGGCTGGCACGGGTCACGTCACCGACCTTGAACATCAGGCCCAGCGCCAGCGCACCGTTGAGCAACAGCAGGCCCGCCAGCAACGGCTGTGCCCAGCGCCGTGGCGCCATGCTGCGCTGCCAACCTAATGACGCCAGCAACGCCAGTGGCGGCAGCACCGGCAAGATATAGCCGATCAGCTTGGAATGGGGCACCGAAAAAAACAGCAGGATCGCCAGCACCCAGACCCAGCACAGGCGCCACCACAGCTCGGGGATGTCAAGCGCCGTGGCACGCGTCATGGCGGTCACGCGGCGCACCTGAGCCAATGCAAAAAACACCCACGGAAACAGCAACAGCACCAGCGCCAGCAGGTAAAACCACCACGGCTGCGGGTTGTTATAGACCGACGCGGTGTAGCGGTTGAACTGCTGGCCGACAAACATATAGTCAAAGAAACCCGGGTACTTTTGCTGCGCCAGTACAAACCACGGCAGCGCCACCACCGCAAACAAACTCAGACCGCTGAGCCAGGGTAGCGCCAGAATTTTTTTTAACTGGCGCGTCCACAGCAGCCAGCAAAAAATCACCAGTCCGGGTAGCGCGATGCCGATCAGGCCCTTGCTGAGCATGCCCAGCGCACAGGCCAGGAAACCCAGTCGCGCCAGCGTGGCGTCGGGTTTGTCGCCGACGGCAAAGGCAAAAGCAAAACACCAGATCGCCACCCCGATCCAACTGGCCACCAGCATGTCGTGGTTAACGTATTGGCCACCGACCAAAAAACCCAGGCTGCTGCCCAGCATCCAGAGCGCGCGGCGTGCCACTTGCTCTGAGCAAATGCGCCTGGCGGCCAGGTACAGCGCCACCAGCATCAAGGCGGCGTGCAAGGCTGGCACCAGCCGCAGGGCCAGTTCGTGAATGCCAAACAGCGCCAGACTGATCGCCTCCAGCCAGTACAGCAGCGCCGGCTTGTGAAAAAACGGGATGCCGTTCAGACGCGGCGTCAGCCAGTCGCCACTGACCAGCATCCAGCGGCCGATCTCACCGTAACGCCCTTCGTCGGGCACCGCCAGCGGGCGCAGACTGGCCAGCAACAGCAGCAGCAGCCACAGTGCCGCCAGCACCAGCCAGGAGCGGCGGCGTTCAGCGGTGTTGGTTAGGGGAATGGGGGATAGCGAGGTAGGCGTCACGGCGCGCGATTTTAGGGGGCAACCGCGCTCAACTCATGACCAAGCACCTCGCAGCCCCGCGCTGGTCGGACCCGCGCTGTTTGCAAGGCGGTGGCAAAGTCTGGCCCGTTCAGGTAACCAAACTCCTGCACGCGCGCCACGCCAATCGGGTCGCCCGCCTCAACCGCCTGCGCCGGGTGACACATCAGGATGCTGCCGCTGGGCGCGCGACGCAGCCAGCGCTGCATCAAACGCCCGTAGCGGGCCCCGTCACCTTTGAAATCATAAACACCAAATAGGCCTCTGGCGCATACTGTACCTGCGTCACTAGCTATTATTTCAAGAGCGTTGGCGCCCATTGCATTAATCATGGCGGACTTCAGGTCGAGCCCACCCTGCGCCACCCGCGAAACGCGCAGATAAGGTTTGCGCGGCAACACTGCGTAGCGCCGCGTCAGCACTGCCAGCAACGCCTGGCGGATACCGTTGAACTGCTGCACGTGTTGGTGGCCATCAACGTAATCGGGCGCGCTGCCCCAGTGCGCCTCGAACAAATCCAACTGGTGCTCAATCTGTGCGCGCGCCTGAGCCTGATCAAAGCCGCCCAGTACCGCCCGGCGCATGGCTTGCGTCAGCGTCATCCCATGGCCTGCCACCAAGGCGAAGTCGCTGGTCCAGTCCAGGTGCAAGCCGACGTCGGTTTGGCCGCGCATGCCCCGCAGCAGCGCCACGTCGTGCGCCCAGCGCGGCGACAGCACCATGACGCTGGTGGCGCTGATGCGACCGCACTGCGCCAGTTGAGCGATGCCCCGCGAGACCCCTGAAGACGCCGCAAAGTCGTCGGCACAGACGATCAGACCTTTGGCGGGCACCAAACCGGGGAAAACAGCAACAGGTGTCATGACCCAGAGTCTAGATCAGCCTCACCCCAACCCCAGCGCAGGAAAATGCCCGCTTCCGATTGAAGTTGCTGCTAGCGGTGTTTCACCCACAACCAGCCCCACCCGAGTTGTTCATATTTGCCCACGCTGCAAACGTTACCACCTCACTGGGTAGTCAACCCGGCCAACACCTCCTCTGCCCCTGCGTGTCCCGCCTTGCTGGCCTTTTGAAACCACTCTAAGGCATGGTCCCTAGCATTGTCAGAGCCGAAAAAATTGTTTGCGTACAGCTTTCCCATATTGAACATGGCCCCAGCATCACCAGCGGCGGCAGCGCGTTCGGTCTGCGCCATGCCCAACTTGACATCTTTAACCCCAGCCTGCCCGGTGACCAGCAACACACCTTGCATACCCTGCGCCACGGCATTGCCCTGGGCCGCCGCTTTGCCGTACCAGAGCAGTGCCTGCGCCAAATCCTCAGCCACGCCAATGCCGTCCGCATAGCGGTCGGCCAAACGCAACATGGCCAGCGCCTGACCGGATTGCGCGTCTTGCTGATCCTTGTCCAGTGCACCGGCGGCAGGGTCAATCTGCGCGGTACGCAGCAGGGCCGGGGTCAGATAAAACCGCGCCTCAGGGTAGCCCTTGGTCACCGCCTGCTGATAAGCCTGTGCCGCCTTGGCCGGGCTTTTGGGCAGCAGGCCATCCTGGTGAAAACCACCCACCAAAGACCAGGCAAAGCCATCGCCCTGATCGGCCGCCGCCTGCACCAGCTTTACCCCGGTGGACACATCTTTGGGCAGGTCTTTGCCTTGCACCAACAGCAGACCCAGATTGGCCTGCGCCTCGGGGTGGCCCAGCTCGGCGGCCTTGGCGGTCCAGGCCAGAAACTGCTTGAAGTCTTTGCCAACCCCGTCGGTGGCAACCCGGTGGCGGCGGTGTACAGGCCAACACTGGCCAACTGGGCCCAGTTTGTACGATTTGATCTCATGCCTGACTTTCAAAATTGTGTGTATTGATCTGATCCGATGCGGGCTATTTTGGAATAGCCTGTGCATACAACTGCAGCACCAGCGCCAGGTCTTTACCGACTTTTTCTTCATAGTCAGCCTCGGCGGTGACTTCAAACTTGCCTGAGTTGGCTGCCGAGTGGGCGGTTAGCCCAATGCTGGCTACAGCATCAACTTGGGTCATACCGCTGCCAGCCACAAAGCGGGGAGCGCCGCCACCGCTGCTGGGCCCAAAACCCAGCAGACTGTTGGCGGCACCATACAGGCCCTTGGCCACCACCGCAGCTTTTTCGCCGGTGCTCATGTCCAGTTCGGTGATTTTTTCTGCCACACCGCTGGGCAATACCACTGGGGTTTTAAGCGCCAACTGGGTTGATTTTGAAGTGGGCCAAAATACCTCAATGCGCGAGTCTTTGGTGGCCAAGGTGTTGCGCGGCTTGCCGTCAATTTTGGTAAAACCAAAATCAAACTGCATGAAATTGAGCTTCAGCCGCACTTGAATCACGGCCAGACCCGTCTCATTGGCCGCTTCACGGGCCACCGGCAAAACCAAAAACTTGCTCTCAAAAACCTTAGGGGCGGTACCTTTGGCGGTGGCCGTGACACTGGCCATTTGGGTCTCGCCCTTTTGTTTGATCAAGCCGGCCGTGTTGGCCATGTCGGAGACCGACCCGGTGTCATCCACCACCACCGGGCCTTCATTGGGCACGACCAGTTCGGTCTTGAAGGCAGTGTTATGCAAGACGCTGGCAGGCAGCACTTCGTAGCCACGCTGAGTTAGCAAGGTGGCAAACTCGCGGTGCAATTTTTCAGTGATGTTTTGCATCTGCACCGGTGTCACCCCTTTGAGGGTGTAGGTTTTTTCAGAATCTGCACCGGCCCGCTGTGAGGTGACAAACTCGACCACAAATGCGCCAATGACGAGCTTGCGCGGCGCCGTGGCATCAGGCAGTGGGACATCGGGAAAGGCCTGCTTGAAAACCTCTGCCATGTTGCTGTTGTCGCTGAGTTCTACAAACTTGGGCTCACCGGCATTCAACAGCTTGTCAAAAAGACCCGCCTGAGCTGACCATGTACTGACCAGCATCAACAGCCCAACACCCCATTTTTGCCAATGTTTTTGACCCGGTGTCCACATAAAAGCTCTCCAGAAGATATGAACCGAGAAAATCCATTAGGCGGGCCTTCGACCCGGCACAGCGACTGGCGGCCAAACTGCCTCGCAACTCGCCTCGCCATCCATCTGTGCCCTAATGGATTTTCTCGGATGAATTCTGATTTTGCGGATCGAACACTCGTTTGCCTACCCCTCCAACGGGGGGGTAGCGCAAAAAAATCAGCACGTTTGAGTCACATCTACTGAACAAACCCCCCTCTGGCGCTTAGTTATATTGCGTATAGAACTATTTTTTTAATAGCATCAGAACTCGACGTTGAAGTGAAACAGCCGTTGCGAAAGCCCAGCCCGCTGGGCCAATGCTGGTGCTGCGGAAAAAGTCAGCCGCCATGGGGGCTAATTCCTTAGCTCCCGCTCACCTTGGTCAGCTTGAGCACCAGATCGAGCCGGTTGGCAACCCCCTGAAACACCAGGATCGACGACACATATTCCTTGACCGTGTGGTCTGACAAGGCCAATTGCCGGGCAATGACCTTGTTGGACTGGCCGCGCAACAGCAAGTCCTGCACCTGTTGCAGGCGCGGCGACAAGGGGCGGTTTTCAACCTCGCGGACGCTGGATTCTTTGAGTTGATTGGCCAGCGCTGGCGGCACATAAAACTCTCCCGCCAGAATGTGCGCAAAACCGCTCAGCACCAGCGCCGGGTCGGCTGTTTTAGGGATAAACCCGCGTACCCCGGCGGCCAGCGCGGTGCGAATCAGGCGGTGCTCGGGGTCGGCCGAGATCAGCACGGTGTGGTCAATCCAGGGTGATTCGCACAAGTACTTGAACAGCTCATGCTGCGGATCATCGGGCAGGTTGATGTCCAGAAAAATCCAGTCGGGTCGGGGCAACTTTTGCAGCGCCAGACGGGCCTGCACGGCGGAATAGGCGCTTTGCACCTGCGCCCCCGACTGGGTAGCGGCCAGCAGTGCGGCCAAGCCCTGGCAGGTCAGGGGGTGATCGTCAACAATCAGGATATTCATGGCATTCTTTCTTCGTGACGGCGCTCCAGCAAGGCCCCCAATGTCGAGGCCAACACCGCCGCATCGACCGGTTTTGAGAGCAACAGGTAGCCCGCATCTTCGGCCGCTTGCTGCACCGTCTGGACCATTTCACCGGTTAGCAGCACGCCCATCGATTGGGGAAACGCTTGCTGCAAAAAGTCTAGCAATTCGATGCCGTTCATGGTGCCCGGCAGCCGGAAATCGCACAGTATGCATTCAGGTATCCAAGCGGGCCCACAGACCTCCAGCACGGTTGCGTCGCCGCGCGTGGCGGCGCGCACATCGATCTGCCAGCCTTTAAGCAGCGCCTGCATGGCGACCTGAACCAGCGGGTCGTCATCGACCAGCAACACGCGTCGCCGCCTCAGCCAAACACCCCCACAAGCAAGCGATGGATCCGGCCCCGGCGCTGCGCTGGTGGCGCTTGGCAGTCTGGCAGCGGGCACGATCAACCGGCCCGGTACAGCCAACCTGAAACGGGTGCCACGCCCCGGCACCGAGGCCACGCTCACCGTCAACCCCAATAGCTCGCAGGCGTGGCGAACAATCGCCAGCCCCAGCCCCAAGCCCTGGCTACGGTCGCGCTCGCGGTTGCCCATTTGCACGTAAGGATCAAAAATCCGCGACTGGTCGGCCTGCGCAATACCGACCCCGGTGTCCCACACTTCCAGCCACACGCCGTCGGCCGGCGCCTGACCTTGAACACAGCCATCCGTATGGGCGCGCCGCAGCGCCAGCAAGACACCGCCGCGTGGCGTATAGCGCAAGGCGTTGGACAGCAGGTTGGCCACAATGCGTTGGAACAAGACCGGGTCGGTTGCCAGACGCAGCGTGCGCAAGCCTGGTGCCAGGTAACTGCGCAAGTGCAGACCTTTGGCTTGCGCTTCGGGCAGCGAGTGCGCCATCACCTGCTGCAAAGCGTCTTGCAGGTCAAACTCGGCAAGGGTGGGCTTTTCGGTGCCACTTTCCAGGCGCGACAGCTCCATCAAGGCGTTAAACAGGCCGTTGATCGACTGCCCGGCCTGGGTGATGTGCTGCATCAGCGGGTGCTCCCTGGCCCCGGGCACCTGCTGACGGTAGGCCTCTACCAGCAGCAACAAAGCGTGCACCGGTTGGCGTAAATCGTGACTGGCAGCGGCTAAAAATTCTGACTTGTCGCGGTTGGCTTTTTCAGCCCGCGCGGCTTGTTGCGCGTTGCTGATGGCGAGCGCCTTATTTTCCAGTTGCAGGTGAATCGATCGACGCAAACCACGGTGCGTGTTGCCCAGCGACGAGATCAGGACCACCACATACAGCATCAGCATCAGCATCAAAGGAATAGCCTCGTCACCAAAAATAGCCGGGATGTGCCAAATAAAAATCAGCACCGTCGTAATGGCGCTGATCACCACGCCCAAAAAATCATTGGCTGAATTGCCCGCTGCGGCGTGTCCCACCACACCGGTGAAAACGGACAGCAAAATCGCGTTCTGCACCGTCGCACCCGGCACCATCAACCAGGCCATCCAGCCCCAGCCGACGGCGCTGCAAAACTGCAAGCTGCGTCGGTAGCGTTGCCAGCGCTTGACCCCCGCCACATTGGGTGACGGCAAGCTGACTTCGGGCTGAAAATGCCAGTACAACCACATATAACTTAACCCCGCCAGCACAAGCAACCCCAACCAGAGTGACAGAGTGACGGTTTCAGTGCGCTGGTAGCTGGTCAAAGCCACCAAACCGGTCAGTGCAATTTGCCCCAAGCCGGTACTCAACAAGTTGCGATGCCCCAGCAAAAACAGGGCGTGGTCCACCTCGGGTTCAAACGCCGGGAACCACAACTTTCTGGCTACCGGTGCGCCAGTCATGGTGCGCGCCCCAGTTCATCCGGTTTGAACACCGCGCTCAGCGTCGCGGCCAGCACGACTGGATCAACCGGCTTGAACAGCACCATGTAGCCGGCCTCTTCAGCCCGCGCCTGCACCGTCTGCACCAGCTCACCGGTTTGCAAAATCCCCACCGCCTGCGGAAAACAGTCTTGCAGGTAGTCCAGCATCTCAAGGCCATCCATGGCACCGGGCAGGCGAAAGTCGCACAGCACGCAGTCAGGCTGCCAGTGCCTGCCACACACTTGGGTAATGTTGGCTTCACCGGTGCGGGCGCTGCGCAAGTCAACACCCCAACTGCCCATCAGCGCTTGCATGGCGGTCTGGATCATGGGGTCATCGTCAATCAGCAATATGCGCTTGCCGTGCAACTGGCTGACCAGTTCCGGTGTGCCGGTGCTCTGGTTGGGTTGGGCCGCTGGCGCTGCCAACTGCGCGTCACTGACGCGCAAGGCGCCCGGCAACTGTAGCCGGAAGCAGCTCCCGCGCCCCAACTTGGAATGCACGCTCAGCCCGACCCCCAGCAAATCACTGACATGGCGCACGATGGCCAGGCCCAGACCCAGCCCCTTGGTGCGATCGCGTTCGCGGTTGGCCACCTGCACATAGGGGTCAAAAATGCGCGCTTGGTCAGCCTGTGCAATCCCCAGCCCGGTGTCCCAGACCTCCAGCCAGTAACCGTCGCCACCATGGGCCGGTCGCAGCGTCAGCAACACGCCACCGCGTTGGGTGTAGCGCACCGCGTTGCCCAACAAATTGCCCAGCACACGCTCCAGCAACAGCTTGTCGGTACACAAGCTCAGGTGTGCGGCACGGCTGGAGATGCGGCTGCGCAACTGCACGCCCTGGCGGTCAGCCACTGGCCGCACGCGGGCCAACACCAGATTGAGCGACTGCGCCAAATCAAAAGGCGCATTGACCGCTTGCTCCATGCCGCTTTCCAACCTGGACAGTTCCATCAAGGCGTTGAACAGCACCCCGATCGACTGCCCGGCGCTGGCAATGTTGAGCACCAGTGGGTGTTTCGCCGCACTGGGCTCCTGCTGGCGATACGCTTCAATCAGCAACAGCAAGGCGTGTACCGGTTGTCGCAGGTCGTGGCTGGCAGCGGCCAAAAATTCTGATTTGTCGCGGTTGGCCTGTTGCGCGCGGGTGGCAATTTCGGCATTTTTTTGCGCCAGCCGTTCATTGTCCAAGCGCAGTTGGATCGACTCGACCAGCGTGGTGTGGGCGTTGGTTGCGACCCAGGCCATCACGCCAAAATACAACAGGGTCATGCCCATCACGGCAAAAGATTGGCCACCAAACACAGCCGGTATTTGCGACAACAGCACCAGCGTGGCCAGCGACACACTGACAACAAAACCGCGTAAGTCATAGGCGTTGCCAACTGCCGAATACGCCAGCGCACCGGCAAATGAGGTCATCACCATCAGGTTATTGACCTGCTCGCCCGGTGCCAATAAAAAACCAAGGCAGCCCCAGCCCAACCCCGGCAACACCACCATCCACAGATTGGCCGTCTTCCACTGACGCAATTGCGCTGCCGGCAGTTCCGGGCGGTTGATGCGCTGCTGAAAAGCCCACAACCCGAAAAAAAAGGTCAGCCCCAGGCCCAACATGCCAACCAGCCAGCCCAGCACCCGCACATGCGGTGCCGCCCACCAGGTGCCCGCTGCCACCAGCAGCGACAAACCGGTGTGCCCGACCAGGTGCACCCGCAGGTTGCGGTACCCGAGCAGGAACAGCTCGCGTTCAACAGCGGGGTCGTAGGTGGGAAAAAACGAGGGCAGCATGGCGCGGGTCACAGTACCGCACAGTATCGGCGAATTGGTCTGGCGCACGCCACCCCTCCAGCGGGGGGATGCTGTCAACCTGCGCTTGAATCGGCTTGCATGGCCAGTAACAAAAAGGGATTGACGATGCGCAGGCTGCCGCCAATGAGCTGGTGGTGTGGCAGGTCTTCGGTATATAGGGTGGTGGCCCCCGCCTGCAGCGCACCGGCCAGTATCAGGCTGTCATAAAAACTGTAACCGGTCTCGTTTTGCAGCGTCAGTGCGACGTTGACCAGCCCGCTGCTGGAGGGCACCCGATTCAGCGGCTCCATGGCGGCCTCGATAAATTGCAAGCATTCAGCGTTGGTCATGCGTTGACGGAATCTGCGCGTGGCGACGTTGGCAAATTCATGGATCACCTGGTAGCTGATGCAGCCGCTGTGGTTGCCCAGGGCTTGCTCAAGCAGTTGCACTGCGCGCTGTTTTTTGAGCGGTTCACTGGCCAGCAAGGCATAGACAAAGATGTTGGTGTCGAGAAAAAACAAATCTTCGGTGGGGCTGGTGTTCAGGTTGGGCATGGCTCGGTTCAACGTTGGTTTAACTCGTCGCGGCTAAAGGTGCGCCCGGCATCCACCGGGCCGAGTTGCTGCAACACCGCGTGCAAGCGCGCAACCGCCGCGTCGTCTTGCGAGCCCGCGTAACTGGCCAGCCATTTGCGAAATTCGACGTTGAGCGTGCTCTGCGCGGCCGTGGCTCTTTTGCGCGCCAGGTCAATCAGTTGGTCGTCGGCCGAGAGTGTGATGTTGCGCAGCATGATAAGAATGTCGTGTACACTGAAAATTGCAGTGTACACTGTTTTATCTGCCTACTCTGTGCCAGGCAAACCCCGCCGCGGGAGCACAAATTGTTGCTGACAACGCTTGCATCGCCTCAATTCTGCGGGCCGTGCTGGCCGCCAATGGCGGCACGGTCACCGGCGTAGTGACACCACTGACCACCTTGGCTTATGGTGCGGCCTTCCCGGCGGGCACTGTGGGCTCGGCTATCACGGCGGCCGCTTACAAAACCAAGGCCGCTTCTGTGGCCACGCAATTTAACCTCACTAGCGCAGACCTGGACAAAATTCCAGACGTCACTACCGGTACAAACGATGCCTATGGCAAGGTACTAACCAGTATCTCGAAATACATGGACACGAATAAAGCCACGCTTGACACCATTTTCAACACGACCGATTGGACTGGGTTTAACGGTTTGATCAATGCCGCGTACACCGCGCTTTACCCCAATAGCGGCGTGACCTTTAGCGTCACAGGATTTGATGCCACGGGTCAGGCTAGCGGCGTTATCAACGTTCCGAACACGGGATACGGTGGTGGAACCGGCACTTGCCAAGTGCGTGAACAAGGCACGATGAATATTCCTGCCATCGGTGCTGCGCCTGCATCTACTGTGCCATTGGATGAAACAATCTGTTTTACCGGGCTGAATGCGACCGCCACTTGTGATGCAACTGGCGCGGCAATATTGACCGAACAGAACCACACCAGCAGCTTGGCTGGTGTGACGTGGACAACCAGCTACACCTTGTCACCAACCTGCACCGGCGCTGCCGGGACGATCAATATCAACTTGCAGTAGTCCCGTAGGTCGGGTTAGCCACCGGCGTAACCCGACCTGCAAAAGACATCCAGCGGCCAGCCGTTTCGCGAAAATTGAATCTAAGGCAACAGACTGTCGCTCAGCGCCAGATCATTTTGTAGCCGTTGCCAGTCAAAGCCCGGCCCGGGGTCACGCTTGCGGCCGGGTGCAATGTGTTCGTGGCCGGCAATATGGGCAACCGGGTAGCACTGCAAAATGCTGGCGCACAGCGCGCTGAGTGTGGCGTACTGGGCGGCGTCAAATGGTTCGCCGTCCAGGCCCTCCAGCTCAATCCCGATACTGTCGTCGTTGCAGTTGCTGCGCCCCCGGTAACTGGAAGCGCCGGCATGCCAGGCACGGTGCTCGCAACTGACAAATTGGACCAAACAGCCGTCGCGCTGGATGAAGAAGTGCGCCGACACCTGCAAGCCCTGGATGCTCTGAAAGTAGGGATGCTGCTGCCAGTCGAGCTGATTGGTAAAAAGCTGCTGCACCTCAAGACCACCGTAGTGACCAGGCGGCAGGCTGATGCAATGCAGCACGATCAGATCGACGTTGCTACCCGCTGGGCGCAGACCAAAGTTAGGCGACGGGCACGGCGCGGCAAAGCGGTACCAGCCATCACGCCATAGATGCTGGCGGTGATCGGGTGCGGGTTTTTCAGGAACAGTCATCCGGGCCAAAGCCGGTGGCGGGCGTTTCGATTTGCAGACGCTCAATGCGGTAGCGCATCTGACGCAAACTTAAGCCCAGCCGCGCAGCGGCGGCGGTACGGTTGAAACGGGTGGCTTGCAAGGCCCGGGTCAGGATGGCGCGTTCCAGGTGATCGAGGTAAGTCTGCAAATCATCTGGCAACGGAATCGACCGCTCGTCTGCTTCTGCACGGTACGTTGGGTCAGTCGTTGCTGCGCTGGCGGGCGGGGCGGCAATTGTCGGCATCGATTCGCTGCTGGGTGCGTCCAGACTCAAACGTTGCCCGTCTCCGAGCGCGACCGCGCGGTACAACAGATTTTCCAGTTCGCGCACATTGCCAGGTAACGGCAATTTGGCCAGACGTTGCAGCGCCTCGTCGGTTAGCGTTGATGCGCTCGTGTTGGCTTCTTCGGCGATCCGTGTCAGCAAGGCTTGGCACAGGCTGGGCAGGTCTTCGGTGCGCTCGCGCAACGGCGCGATCACCATATCGATCACGTTAAGCCGGTAAAACAGGTCTTGCCGGAAATGGCCGCTTTGAACCTCCTGAGCCAGGTTTTTGTGCGTTGCGCTGACGATGCGCACATCGACCACGTCCTCCTGGTTGGAACCCAGCGGTCGAATACGCCGCTCCTGGATGGCGCGCAGCAGCTTCGATTGCATCGCCAGCGGCAGGTCGCCGATTTCGTCCAGGAACAGGGTGCCACCACGGGCCGCGTGGAAAAACCCCTCGCGGTCTTGCGTGGCGCCGGTATAGGCGCCCTTCCTGGCGCCAAAAAACTCGGCTTCCAGCAGTGATTCGGGGATTGCCCCGCAATTGACCGCTACCCAGGGTCCGGTGGCACGGTGGCTGTTGGCATGAATGGCATAAGCCACCAGCTCTTTGCCGGTCCCTGATTCGCCGGTCACCATCACCGGCGCCATGCTGGGCGCAATTTTCAGGATGCGCTCTTTGACTTGCTGCATACAGTCAGAATGCCCAACCAGACGCGCCAGCGCCAGTTGCCCGAGCGCACCACCGTTACCGCATTGCGCGGCAGCGCTGATGGTGACGCTGCTCTCAGCCACCGCGCTGGTGGTACAGCGCATCGCCGATGCGACGACGGCACGAAACTGCTTCAAATCGACCGGCTTGGTGAGGTAGTCAAAGGCACCGGCTTTGAGCGCTTCCACCGCATTTTGCGTCGAGCCGTAGGCGGTGATCACAATGCAGCGTTCATCGCGGGCGCAGGCTCTGATGTCGTGGATCAGCGACATACCCAGCCCGTCTGGCAGACGCATATCGGTGATCAGCACGTTGTAACGGTGTTGCGCCAACTGCGCATGCGCCTGCTGCAAGTTGGCCGCCGCGTCCACGCTATAGCCTTCGCGCAACAGCGTCAGTTCGTAGAGTGTGCGCAGGTCTGGCTCGTCGTCAACGACCAGAATACGGTGAGGGCTGGCAGCGGCGATCATGGCGCTAGGGTGTTGATGATGTCACTTGATCGGTGCGGTGGTCGGTGGTTTGCCTGAATGTCACGAAGAACTCGTTGCCTGGTACCAGTTGCCCCATGACGACTCGCCGCGTGCGCTCGTGGCCAATCAGGGCACCATGACTTTCACACAGCTCGCGACAAATATACAACCCGAGCCCGCTGGAGCGGCTCTCGGACGAAAAAAATGGTTCAAACAAATGTTGCTCAACCGACGCGTCAAGCGCCGCGCCGTCGCTCCAGACGCCCAGACACACCGTTTGGGCTGGGCCTGACACGCCGCCGGGCGGTACGCTGATCTGGATGCTGGCCGGTTTGCGGCTGGCGTAGCGCAATGCGTTGTCCAGCAGATTGGTCACCACCCGGCGCAGATATTCCATGTCGAACACGATGCTGACGACAGGTGCCCCCGGCGCGATCGACAATACATCCTCACAGGCATTCTGGCGGCTCCAGTCGCGGCC
>JAQTSL010000055.1 GCA_028711355.1 Rhodoferax sp. | reverse complement strand
CTGCGCATGTCACCCACTGCCTTTGTGCGTGAAATGCGCGTGGCCGCCGCCGTGCAGTGGTACGCAGAGCAACGCATTTCACAAGAAAAAGCGGCTGAAATTGCAGGCCAAAGTCGTGTTGCCTTTATTGATGAACTGCGCCGCCGCAACGTGCCTGCCATCCAGTTGGATGCTTCTGAACTAGATGCTGAAATTGGCAATGTTTGAACAAGCCTGGGTCATCAATGCGTCGCCATTGATTTTGATGGGCAAGCTTGACCAGTTGACTACCTGAGTGCACCAGTGTGCGACTGGTCAGCGCAAGAGATCGACTTTGTTGATGGCGTTTTCAGCATTTCCCAGTTCTCGCAGCAACGCGTCAAAGCTCGGTGGCTCCGTCATGAACATGGGGCGCATCGTCGCGTAATCACGCGCCAAATCAGCCTGCCGTGCCATGGGCGGCACCAGCCGAAACGTGCCATGGCAGGCCAGATCGTAACGTGCCCAACCCCTGGCAAACACGCGGCTTTTCCAGTCCACCACGCGCTCACATTGCGCCTTGTCGGCTAAAAATTGCGGTGCATCGGCGTGCGCCAACAACCTGACCATGTCGAAGTAATGACGCGCATAACGGTCTGGCGTGGGTGAATCCGGTGGGCGGTGGTACTCCGCATGCAAAATGGTCGCTTTCTCCCAAAAAGTGCGTTGCAACTCCAACGCCACCACGTCACATTGCCAATCGCTAAACAGGGACACAAACACACTGGCCACCATCGGCGCAATCGGGTAGCGCCCGGTGGGTTGTTGGTCGGTCAGCGTACCCAGCTCCAGCTTGACTTCGCGGCGCACGTATTCAAAACTGCGCCTCTGTGGGCTGCGCGAACAACAAGCCCAGCAACCACGACACCCAGAAATCTTTCTCCAGAATGACGGCGTGCCCCGCCAAACTTGCGGCAGCCTGCTCAAACACAAGCCCGCGCCGCTCGGGTGAGAGAGATAAAAACTTGGTTGCCAGTGTCATGGTTCTTGCCTTGCTACTTCACGCAAAAATGGGCGCATCCAGGCAGGCGCAAGCGCAATATCCTGTAGCACCTGTGCCCGCTCTGCAGCGGGTACCTGCTGCCGCAGGCGCTCAATGCGTGCAGGGGTAATGTGTGTCGCACCCAAGCTTTTGAAAGCCTGAATAAGCAACCCACTCAGCCGACCGGCGGCTGCCATCTGGCGCGGCGTAGTGCGCTTGAAACTGATTTGCAAGGGGCCAGCCTTGACGGTGCGACTGATGCCGTCGGTGAGCAGCACAACCTTGGCGGGCACTTGCTCTGATAGTCCCAGCATATTGGCGGCGTACACACCCGCTGGCTGCGTGCGCAGCTTGTCCTTGCCTGCGAGCGCATGAACCACTGCCTCAACTGACGGCCAGAGCAGGCCCAGCAATTCGTCATTGCGCGGCTTGTCATACAGCCCACGCGACAGTCGCCGGAACTCTCCGCGTGCCACCAACCGCTGTAGTGCCTTGTCAATCGCAGCGCGGCTACCCAGTGTTGCAAAGGCATCGGGGGTAAACACAGTGCCAGGGTGACTCTGTTGTACTTGGTGTGCAATTTGTGAGTCAACGCTTTGGGGTGAGGCAGCTCGGGGCATGGGGTATAAGCGACAAGATTCTATTTGTCCGAAATATAGCAGATTTTTCAGACAAATAGCAGATGTTATGTCAGGTGGTTACTGCGGTGCGTAGGCTTGTTTGAATTCATACGATGCGATGAACACTTCCCTGTGTCGCCACCTAAACTTCCCACCATGCAGGCACACCAACATCCCAACAACTTTGCCAAATGCGGCTGTTTGCTCAGCACTGATTTCCGGTATGTCGGTGCAGCACCTGTCTGAGATTGAAAGCAGCAAGCGCGACCCGCGTTTGTCGTCCATCGAGCGCATTGCCGATGCGATGGAACTTGCCGTGATGCTGGTGCCAGAACACATGGCGCCAGACATTCGCCGGTATATCGCATCCCAAGGTCGGGTGTTCACATCCACGCAGTCAACCAAGGAAACCAGCCATGACGACCCAGCTTAATTTTTCTGTACGTGAAGACACCGACGACGACACAGACAAGCCAGTTCAATACGGCACTTTCTCCAGAGATTGGGCCGAAGAAGAGGAACTCGACGAGCTGACCGACAGCCTGGAAGCAGGCCGCATCAGCCACAAACAGGCCCTGCTGCGCGCACAAAAGCTGCTGGTCAAGTTTCCGGACCAATTGGAGACTAAACAACCACCGGCTGAAGCCGGAGGGTTAACGAACACCTGTACTGGCATACCAGCAACCGCAATGGCCCGGTGCGAGCGTGGGTGCATGAGCTGGCCATGCAAGACAAGGCGCTTGAGTTTGAGAAGGTGCGCGGCGCATAGCGTATGGCAGAAATTGGCGAAAGTGCCGATGCCGCCTGGAACACCGGCGCAATGGAGGCCTTTAAGGAAGCCGTTGCTGGCCAGGGCAAGCCATCGGATGTGAAGTGGGCGGACGCACTGTCCACCAGCGTGCGCCCCATCATCACCTACTGGTTTATGGCCTTGTACTGCGCTGCCAAAGTGGCTGCCTATGTGGCGGTGCTGGCGGAATAAAAGGGTAGCGTCCCCAATGGCACCCCAATGAGTTTGATCTCTCGCCCGCGCCAGCGCCATGAATTTGACTGGGCTTGGCTCAGCCGCTGGCAGAGCGCTTTGGACAGTGCCGGAAGTAATTGCGAACCCAGGCGTCGGCGCGCTTTGCAGTAGGCGCCTGTGTCAAGACTTGACTCGCTAAGGTCTTGTGCCACCCGGTTGCTCAGGCCCCGCGCTACCGTGTCTTGGCAACTGTGGTCAGCACCCAGAACCTGTTCAAGAAAGAGGCTCACGGTGGTAAGAGGCTGTAATTGGGGTCAGACCCCCATTAATACCCTGTTGTGTTTAAATGCCAGCATTACCATGTAATACTTTTGGAATCATCGCCATGCAAACAACCATCACCAGCAAAGGCCAAGTCACCATACCGCGTGATGTTCGGCAACATTTTGGCTTGCAGCAAGGTTTTGCGGTGGCTTTCAGCATTGTGGGCGATCACATTGAACTGCGCCCGGCACCGTCAGTGCGCGCCAACATGGCCAGCGGTTTTGGCCTGATCCAAAGCAATCAGGCTGGCATACCCGCAGATTTTGATGTGGCAAGCCTGGCCATCCCTACGCCATGATTGGGCTCGACACCAACGTGTTGGCACGTTATTACGTGGCCAGCCCCGATGCGGCTACGCAGCAGCAGAGTGTTTTGGCGCAAAAACTCATCGAAAGTGGCAAAAAATTGTTTGTCAGCAAGTCCGTCTTGTTGGAGCTGGAGTGGGTGCTGCGTGGCTACTACAAGTGCCCCGTGGCTGATGTTTTGACGGTCTTGCGCCACCTGCAAGCCTTGCCCAATGTCGAATTTGAAGACCGCTTTGGGTTGGACTGGTCTATTGATGCGCTGGCCGATGGCTTTGACTTTTCCGATGCCTTGCACCATGCTTCTTATCGCCAATGCAAACAGGTGGCAACTTTTGACGACCGCAAGTTTGCCCGTCGGGCCTTGAGCCGTGCCTGGAAACCGCCCGTGACTGTAGTGACTTAACGGATTTGCCGGGATGGTTGCTAGAACAACTTCAGGGGTATCAATATGAAAAAAAAAGGCGTTGATTTGTGGGGTGTCTGGGCAAAGCTCAGTGGGGCTGTCGTTTGACCAGCCGGTGGAAACGCTAGAGAGCATTGGCATGGGCACGCTGAACTTGCCAGAGGAGATACGGTTTACCGGCGGCGCTATCAAGCTTTATAGCGCGGGCTCCGGTGAGTGCTTTGGCGACACCGGCGGCCAGCCCGCCGACGAAGAGACCGCCTTCAAGCCACGCAGCCCCTACGCGGTGGCCAAGGCCACCGCCGAAGATTTTTGTATTGACCTATAAACCCAAGTTCAATTCTTTAGTTTACTGAGGTACTACATTGTTTTACATTTGCAGTCAATTTGGCATAATGTCAAGGTTATAAACACTCCAAAGGGCGATGACTATGGAACTGATGATCCGAAAAATTGGCAATTCAACCGGCCTGACGTTTCCTTCGGCATTGTTGCGTGATCTGGGGCTTGCAGTGGGTCAAATGATGTCGCTTAAACAAACTGACGATGGTGCTTTGCTGCTGCGCGTGAAGCCAACGCGAAAGAAGTACAGCGCCAAGGAATTGAACGCCCTGTGTGATTTCAATGCGCCCATGCCGCAAGACTTGGTGGCTTGGGACGCGGTGCACCCTGTAAGCAATGAATCGCTATGACGCGCGCCAGTGCCATGAAGCAAGGCGACATTGTGCGCATTGCGCTAGACCCCACGGCTGGGACTGAGCTGCGCGGCACCCGCCCTGTGCTGGTTTTATCAAATGCGGAGTTCAACCGGGGTGGACGTGCCCTGATTGCGCCTGTAACACAAGGCGGCAATATCGGCCGTATTGAGGGCTGGGCGGTAACGCTGATGGGGGCAGGCATGGTCACGCAAGGGGTGGTGGTGGTCAGCCATTGCCGTGTTATTGATCTGGCTGCGCGGGGTGCCAAACTGATTGAGGCTGCGCCAGCGAGTATTGTTGAAGACGTGCTAGCCAAGTTGCAAGCCATGGTTGAATAAAGAGCATCAAGCCAGCCGCCTGCCCAGCCAACGCCCTGCGCTTTGCGCCAGAGCGCTTGCACGCCGAGTTCACGGCGTTTGTGGATGGGCATTGGGCGGCGTTTCAGGAAACATTGGGTTTGGGTAGCAACGGGTAATGGCCGAAAAGGGGTGTCCTTGCGGAATGATTTAATGGCTATTTACGGCTATATTTACGGCTATGCTGATCACCGATAACATTCAAATCACACCCGATATTCTGGCGCTCATTTCGCGACTGGATGAATTCAAGGGTGCGTGGCGGGCTTTGGGCACTTTGGCACCTGTGCGCTTATTGGCTTTGCGCCGCGTGGCCACTATTGAGAGCATTGGGTCGTCCACCCGCATTGAAGGGAGCCAACTCTCTGACGATGCTGTTGCGGCACTGGTGGCAAAGCTTGAAATGAAGTCGTTCACAACGCGTGACGAGCAAGAGGTGGCAGGTTATGCGCAGGTGATGGAGCTGCTGTTTGGCTCTTGGGAGCACATCACGTTCAACGAGAACCACATCATGCAAATTCATCGGGATTTGTTGGCCTACAGCGGCAAGGACGAGCGCCACCGTGGGCAATACAAAACGCATGAAAACCGCGTGGCCGCATTTGATGAGCAAGGGCATGAAATAGCCACCATTTTTCAAACTGCATCGCCTTTTGATACGCCAAGGCTGATGCGCGAACTGGTTGAGTGGGTGCGCCACATGCGCAGTAGCCAAGCCTTGCATCCGCTGTTGATCGTGGCGGTTTTTGTGGTGGTTTTTTTGGAAATTCATCCGTTTGATGATGGTAACGGGCGGCTCTCACGCATACTGACCACGCTGCTTTTGCTGCAATCGGGTTATGTGTATGTGCCCTACAGTTCGCTGGAGAGCGTGATTGAGCAAAACAAGCAGGCTTATTACGTTGCGCTACGTAAAACGCAGGGCACAATCCGCACCGCGGCACCGAACTGGCAACCGTGGATCACATTTTTTTTGAGCTCTTTGGTGAGCCAGGTTAAGCGGCTAGAGCTCAAGATTGAGCGCGAGCATGTATTGCTGGCCACGATGCCTGCGCTGTCTGTTCAACTGCTTACGATTGCGCGTGAACAGGGGCGTTTGACGGTGGCCCAAGCCCAAGTACAAACCGGGGCCAATCGCCACACCATCAAACTACAGATCAAAAAACTGTTGATTGGCGGGCACTTGACCGTGCAAGGCGCGGGGCGCGGAACTTGGTATAACTTTAAATCGATATCGGATGTTGAATGAAAAAAGCAGTTCAGTGTGCTCAACCCATTTGCCGTTATTTTGCGATACGAAGAAATATCGTATGTCAGTATGTCGCTGGCAACCATGGTGGCGCTAGTCGATGGGGTGTGGCTTGCTGATGTCGTTGAGCAAGCAGACTGGGTGATTGCACCTGATTTGTGATCCAGGCCATGACGTCTGCCCTGCAGCATGGTCACCCGGTCTATGACATGATTTTTGTTGCGCTGGCTCAGCGCTATGGCTGCAAGCTTCTCACCACCGACAAAAAACTACGGGCTTTGCTGCTGCGCATTGATCCGGCATTGTGTGTTTTAGAAACTGATCAGAACGCTAAAACGGCTGTTCGTGAAAGCCCTGCACGCAGGCGTGCAACACCGATCTGATGCCTGCTTCGTCTTCGTTTGTGGCGGCCTGCATGAGCAGTTGAAGCTGCCTTTGCAAGTCTGGCCAGGCAACAAATTCTTCGTGCGCCTTCATGATGCGCGGGTGCGCAGTGGACATCGGGTTGTCGCCAATCAACAGCTCCTCGCACAGTTTTTCGCCGGGGCGCAGACCAATAAAGGTAATTTCGATATCGCCATCAGGCTGCTGGGCATCGCGCACCTGCAAGCCTGACAACTCAACCAGGCGATAGGCCAGGTCGAGTATCTTGACCGAGTGCCCCATTTCCAGCACAAAAACCTCTCCACCCTGCGCCATGACAGCGGCCTGCAAGACCAGTTGCACGGCTTCAGGGATGCTCATGAAATAGCGGGTGACCTCTGGGTGCGTAACTGTCAGCGGGCCGCCCTTGGCTAACTGGTCACGAAACAGTGGCACCACACTGCCGCTAGAGCCCAACACGTTGCCAAAGCGAACCATGCTAAAGCACGTGCCATGATTCTCTGGCTGGCTGGCAAGTGCTTGCAAAACCTGCTCGCCCATGCGCTTGCTGGCGCCCATCAGGTTGGTCGGGCGTACCGCCTTGTCGGTAGAAATCAGCACAAAGCTGCTAACGCCAGCAGCCACGGCAGCTTGAGCCAAATTGAGCGTGCCAAAAACGTTGTTGACAATGCCTTGCGATGGATTGCATTCGACCATCGGCACATGCTTGTAAGCAGCGGCGTGATAGACGGTGTGCGGCCTGTAGTTGGTGCAAATCCAGTCCAGGCGGCGACGGTCAACCACGGTGGCCAAGAGCGGCACCAGTTCGACTTTGGATACATTGCCTTCACACCAACCCAGCAGTTCGCGGTGCAGGGTGTAAAGCGCAAACTCGCTGTGTTCCAGCAGCACAAGTTGGCGCGGTTGCTGGTGCAAAATTTGACGGCACAGTTCACTGCCAATGCTGCCACCGGCCCCGCTGACCAAGATCGATTGGCCCACAATGCGGCTGGCCAATAAGTCCACCTGCAAATTAATCGCCTCGCGCCCCAACAGGTCGTCTAGATCAAGCTCCTGAAAATCTTGCACCGTGACCCGGCCACTGGTAAGGTCAGCCAGGGCCGGTAACGTGCGGGTGTGAACGTGCAAGGCACGCAGAGTGTGGATGATTTGGTTACGGCGCTCCCGGGTCGCTCTGGGGAGCGCCAGCAAAACGTCAGTGATGCCAAATTTTTTGACAACGTCTGACAATTTGGCTGGCGAAAAAACTTGCAGGCCATTGATGGTTTGGCCAATTTTGGCTGGGTCTTCGTCAATGTAGCCAAATGGCTTCAACCCACCTGCAATGCCCATCGCCGATGCAGTTTGCACCCCCACGGTACCAGCGCCATAAATAAGCATGCGCCCTTGGTCAAAGCCACGGCCATAACCGACCCCAGCCAGCCAAAACCGGGCCATAGCCCGGCTGGTACCGACCAAAAGCAAAAACAGAATTGGCTGCAATACACCCAGAGTAAGTGGGAAAACAGGCCAGAAAAACCACTGTAACAGTATCAAATGCAGCGCCGCATACAACCCGACCGCTTGCCCGGTGGTGATGAGCGCATCCAGGCCGGTGTAGCGAAATATGGCACGGTACAACCCCATCCGAATAAAAATGGGAATAGCTATCAGTGGACCAGATAAATAAATCCACCATTGAACGCCTTGCGGCCAATGCAGGCTTTCTTCCCGCAGCGAATAGGCCGCCCAGGTGGCAAACAAAGCCATGCAAATATCAACGCCCAAGACCACGGTGCGTTTGGCGGGGCGTGAAAGACCCAAAAGGTACTTGTTCATGGCCGTGGTCAGACTGAGCCATCAAGCAGCTCTTTGTATCTTGGCGGAAACGGAGGGATTCGAACCCTCGATGAGGCTCTACACCCCATACTCCCTTAGCAGGGGAGCACCTTCGGCCACTCGGTCACGTTTCCTGAAAATTCAGAGCCGCGATTATGTCACGACTCGGCCAATTTTTTTTCAGGGCGCAGCCTGCTCCAGCTTGAACGCCTGGTGCAGCGCCTTGACCGCCAGTTCCATGTATTTTTCGTCGATCACGACCGAGGTCTTGATCTCGCTGGTGGAAATCATCTGGATGTTGATACCCTCTTCGCTGAGCGTTCGAAACATCGTGCTGGCCACGCCCACGTGGCTGCGCATGCCGATGCCGACGATCGACACCTTGCAGATCTTGGTATCGCCCACCACCTCCATCGCACCCAGCTTGGGCAGCACCTGGCTCTTCAGCAAATCGATAGTTTTGGCGTAGTCGCTGTGATTCACAGTAAAGCTGAAGTCGGTCTTGCCGTCTTTGCTGATGTTCTGGATGATCATATCGACTTCAACGTTGGCGTCGGCTACAGCGCCCAGAATCTGATACGCGATGCCGGGCTTGTCGGGCACGCCCAACACCGAAATTTTGGTCTCGTCGCGGCTGAACGCGATGCCTGAAACGATGGCTTGCTCCATGTTTTCGTCTTCCTCAAAAGTAATCAGGGTGCCAGACTTGGCCTCTTGGTTGATGTCGATGTCCCACGGCGTAAAGCTTGACAGCACACGCAGCTTGACCTTGTATTTGCCGGCAAACTCGACCGAGCGGATCTGCAGCACCTTGGAGCCCATCGACGCCATTTCAAGCATTTCTTCAAAGCTGACGGTGGATAGGCGCCGTGCCTCGGGCACGATGCGCGGGTCGGTGGTATAGACGCCATCGACGTCGGTATAAATCAGGCATTCGTCGGCCATCATGGCCGCGGCTACCGCCACCGCCGAGGTGTCCGAGCCGCCGCGCCCGAGCGTGGTAATGTGACCCAGGTCGTCGATGCCCTGAAAGCCGGTAACGATCACCACCTTGCCCACGGCCAGGTCGGCTCGCACCCGGGCGTCGTCGATTGATTCGATGCGCGCCTTGGTGTAGGCGCTGTCGGTGCGAATGGGAACTTGCCAACCGGCGTAGCTGACCGATTCCATGCCAAGCGCTTGCAGGGCGATGGCCAACAGTGCGCTGGAGGCCTGTTCGCCGGTAGCAGCCAGCATGTCAAGTTCACGGTAATAGGCGTCGGTCGGCTTGGCCGGTGCGAGCTCTTTGGCCAGCGCCAGCAGACGGTTGGTTTCGCCGCTCATGGCGCTGGGCACCACCACCATCTGGTGGCCGGCGCGCGCCCATTTGGCCACACGCTTGGCGACATTGCTGATGCGCTCGGTCGAGCCCATCGACGTGCCGCCGTATTTATGAACAATCAGGGACATAGGGGGAGGATGACGTTAAAAGCGAGGGATTGTACCAATGCAACTGGTTGCCCCGGCGCTCGCAAAAGCCGTTGGCAACCTTCAGTTGGATGGCGTGGCCACGCGTGCGGCAGGCGGCAATCTGGCGCATCAGTTCATCCAGTTGCGCGCGTGAAGCCACCGCCTGATGGCGGCTGCGCAACCAGTGCCGCAGCAGATTGGCCAGACGCGGCTGGCTCAGCGCCTGCAAAGCGCGGATCACAGGCGGGTCACCCACCTGCTGCAGGTCAAGTGTGGCCACCTCGTCCAGCAGCGATTGCGCCTGCACGGTGTGGGCCGCGCTGCGGGCAAAGGTATCCAACACCTGAGGAAAACAGTCTTTAAGCACCGGCATCAGGCGGGCGCGGATGCGGTTGCGGGTAAAGCGCTGGTCCACATTGCTCGGATCTTCTATAAAACCGGCGCCTTGCGTGGCCAGCCAGTGACGGATGTCGGCGGCGCTGACCTGTAGCAGCGGGCGCTGGTAATCGATGCCACCACGCTGCCAGTGGGCCGGCATAGCGCTTAAACCCGGCAAGCCAGCGCCACGGCTCAGGGCCAACAGCAGGGTCTCCACCTGGTCGTCGGCGTGCTGCGCCAGTGCTATCGATTTGAAAGCTGTCTGCGCTTGATGGGTCTGCGCTAGCGCCTCAAAAGCCTTATAACGTGCACGGCGTGCGGCGTCTTCCGGGCTTTGCCCGGCGGCGTGCCTGGCATCGACCCGCTGCACCAGCAGTGGCACCGCCAACGCAGCACACACTTGCTGGCAATGGCGCTCAAAGTCGTCGGCCGCAGCCTGCAAACCATGGTGTATGTGGATGGCACAGACCTGCCCCGGCCATGTTTGCGCACACGCCAGCAGCAAGGCGCTGGAGTCGGCGCCGCCACTGTACGCCACCGCCAGTGGCAGCGCCGGCGCAAACGCGGCCATGGCCTGGGTGAAGGCCTGCGTCATGAAAATTAATTGGGTTCTGACCCCAATTATTTGACGGCCTTGGTGTCGGTGAAGCGGCCGTAGCTTTGCAAGCGCTCAAAGCGGCGCTCCAGCAGCTCTTTAGGCTTGAGGTCGCTAACCTGGCGGTAGGCGTCGTTCAGGGCACGCTTCAAAAAGGTCGCCATCTGCTTGGGGTCACGGTGCGCGCCACCGACCGGCTCGTTGACGATCTTGTCGATCACGCCCAGCGCTTTCAGGCGGTGCGCGGTGATGCCCAGGGCGTCGGCCGCCTCCTGGGCTTTTTCAGAGGTTTTCCACAAGATCGAGGCGCAGCCTTCGGGGCTGATCACCGAGTAAATTGAATATTGCAGCATCAGCAACTGGTCACCTACCGAAATGGCCAGCGCGCCGCCCGAGCCGCCTTCACCGATGATGGTGACGATGATCGGCACCTCCAGTTGCGCCATCTCAAAAATGTTGCGGCCAATCGCCTCGGCTTGGCCACGCTCTTCGGCGTCGATGCCGGGGTAGGCGCCGGGCGTATCGACAAAGGTAAACACCGGCAGCTTGAACTTTTCGGCGGTCTTCATCAGGCGCAGCGCCTTGCGGTAGCCCTCGGGCTTGCTCATGCCAAAGTTGCGCAGGCCACGCTCTTTGGTGTCGCGCCCTTTTTGCTGACCAATTACCATGCACGGCGTGCCATTAAAACGCGCCAGCCCACCGATGATGCTCAGGTCGTCGGCGAAATGCCGGTCACCGTGCAGCTCGACAAAGTGGGTAAATATCTCGTTGACGTAATCCAGCGTGTAAGGCCGCTCGGCGTGGCGCGCAATCTTGGTGATCTGCCACGGCGTCAGGTCACTGTAGATGTCTTTGGTGAGCTGCTGGCTTTTTTTGGCCAACTGGCCGATTTCAGCCGAGATATCCACTGCCGACTCGGTCTGCACGTAGCGCAGCTCTTCGATCTTGTTTTCCAGCTCGGCGATCGGGGTTTCAAAGTCGAGAAAGGTCTTCTTGGCCATAGGGCTCCTGTTTAACGTGAAAAACGCCGCACTTCGTCATTCCCGCAAAAGCGGGAATCCAGCATCTCAGCAAACCCTGGATTCCCGCCTGCGCGGGAATGACGGGAAAGTGCGCGGGAATAACGGGGCAATTTCATCATTTGGGGCGACTTCGCCGACATAGCAGTTAATAAGCCACCGGCAGCGGGTCCAGCGAGCGCCAAATATACCAAGTCGCCACAGTGCGGTAGGGCTCCCAGGCTTGCGACACCTCGCGCGCGTCGCTGCGGCTCACCACGTCGCCCGAAAAATAGCATTGACTGATGCCTTTGATCAGGCCCACATCGTCCAGCGGCAGCACATTGGGGCGCATCAGGTGAAAAATCAAAAACATCTCGGCGGTCCAGCGGCCAATGCCGCGGATTGCCACTAGCTCGGCAATGATTGCCTCGTCTTCCATGGCCGACCACGCGTCCATATGCACCCGGGCACCATCAAAATGCAGCGCCAGGTCCACCAGGTATTCCACCTTGCGCGCGCTCAAGCCGGCCGCACGCATGTCGTCGATCTTTAGGCGCAATATTTGCGCTGGTGTCAACTGGCCGGGCAGCTTGGCAAAGCGGTCCCAGATGGTTTGCGCCGCCTTCACCGAAATTTGCTGACCCACCACACTGCGCGCCAGCGTGACAAATGCGTCGCCTCGGCTTTGCAGGCAGGCCGCGCCAAACTGCGGGATCAACCGCTTCATGACGCGGTCTTTCTTCATCAGGTGCTTGCGCGCATCCCCCCAATAGGGTGGTGTGGCGCCTTCTGACGCTATTTGTTCAGTAGCTGCCATCACTTGTCCAATAAGGGATGCAGGTAAAAATAGCGTTTGAATTCACTGTACCGCTTCCCAGGTTGTACCCGCTGGCGTGTCTTTGAGCGCAATGCCCTGCGCCAGCAAGTCTTGGCGAATCTGGTCGGCGCGGGCAAAGTTCTTGGTGACCTTGGCCGCAGCACGTTCACCAATCAGCGCCGCAATGGCCGCTTGGTCCAGGCCGGCACCGGCTTGCAGGTAGGTTTTGGCATCTTCCTGTAGCAGCCCCAGGCAGCCACCCAGCGCCTGCAACAGGCCGGCCAGCGCGCCAGAACGGGTTCGGTTAACCTCGCTGGCCAGGTCAAACAGCACCGCCACCGCTTCGGGCGTGCCAAAGTCTTCGTCCATCGCCGCCTTGAAACGCGCCGCATACAGGTTGGTCCAGTCGATCGGGGCGCTTTGCGGTGGTACCGCGTCAAGCGTGGTGTAAAGGCGTTTGAGTGCCTGGCGCGCGTCGTCCAGATGCGCGTCGCTGTAATTGAGCGCGCTGCGGTAGTGCGCCCGCAAGATAAAAAAGCGCAGTGTTTGCGCGTCGTAGCGCGCCAGAATTTCGCGGATGGTGAAAAAATTGCCCAGGCTTTTGGACATTTTTTCGTTGTCGCGCGTGACGAAACCGTTGTGCATCCAGCAGCGCGCCAGCGGTACCCCGTTGGCGCCCTCGCTTTGCGCGATCTCGTTTTCGTGGTGTGGAAATTGCAGGTCGGCACCGCCACCATGGATATCGACGGTCTGGCCCAGCAGCTCGCCGCACATGGCAGAGCATTCAATGTGCCAGCCCGGCCGACCCGCGCCGTAAGCGCTGTCCCATTTGGCGTCGTCCGGTTCAGCGGGTTTGGCCGATTTCCACAGCACAAAGTCCAACGGGTCGCTTTTGGCATCCAGCACCGCCACCCGCTCACCGGCACGCAATTCGTCCAACGACTTGCCACTGAGCTTGCCGTAACCGGCAAACTTGCGCACCGCAAAATTTACATCACCGTCACCCGCCTGGTAGGCCAGACCTTTTTGCTCAAGCTGACCGATTAGCTTGAGCATTGACGGCACGAAGTCGGTGGCGCGCGGCTCGTGGGTTGGGCGCAAAATGCCCAGCGCATCAGCATCCTGGTGCAGGAGCTCGACCATGCGATCGGTCAAGGCGCGAATCGGCTCTGCGTTTTCCAGCGCACGTTTGATAATTTTGTCGTCAATGTCGGTAATGTTGCGCACATGGGTCACTTGATACCCGCTCACTTCCAACCAGCGACGCACCACGTCAAAGGCCATCATGGAACGGGCATGCCCCAGGTGACACAGGTCATAGACCGTCATGCCGCAGACATACATTCGCACACGGCCGGGCGTGAGCGGGACAAAGGGTTGCAGGTCACGGCTGAGCGTGTTGAAAATGCGCAAACTCATGGGTCACATCGGCTACGGTGAAACGGGCCGGTTGGCGGCCCTCCAGATCATTCACGCCCAAAGGGAAAAAGCGCCGTTCAGGCCAGAGCGGCAGAACGCTTGGAAACGACCCCCTCGGGCTACAATGCGCGCCAGTATATAGCCCTGCCGGCCACCGGACAGCATCCCCAATTTCACCGCATCAGACCATGAAACTCACCCGTTCTTTTGTTTTGAAAGCGTTGCGCCTGATCACGCTGCTGGCGGCCGGGACCGCACTGACCAGCCACGCTGATGATTATGCTGACATCAGCCAGTTGCTACGGATCAACAAATTCCCTGAGGCATTGACCAAGGTGGACAGCCAATTGGTCAGCAAACCCACTGACCCGCAATTGCGCTTTTTCAAGGGGGTGATTCAACGTCACCTGGGCAAACCAACCGAGGCCGTCGCCACGTTCACCAAGCTCACTGAAGACTACCCGGAGCTGCCGGAACCCTACAACAACCTGGCCGTGCTGTACGCCAACCAGGGCCAGTACGACAAGGCCCGAGCCGCGCTTGAAATGGCCATCCGCACCAACCCCAGCTACGCCACGGCGCATGAAAACATGGGCGATGTCTATGCCCGTCTGGCCAGCCAGGCCTACAACAAGGCACTACAGCTTGACGGCGGTAATAACGCTGTGCCGCCCAAGCTGGCCTTGATTCGTGAATTGTTCAAACCCAACCTGGCCAATCCCAAGCCAGTTGCTGGCAACAGCGCGGTGATCGCTGCTGCCACCCCGGCGCCTGCGCCAGCCCTGCCCAAAGCCAAACCCGCGTCGGCGCTGGTGCCTGCGGCAAATGTGCCCACCGCTGCGTCTTCAGCAGCGCCAACCAAATCTGCTACAGCGGTGGCTACACCACCAGCGCCAGCGGTCAAACCCACGTCCACAGCGGTGGATGCAGACGCCAGCAAAGCAGTTGAAGCCGCCGTCATGGCCTGGGCGCAGGCCTGGTCCAACAAAGACATGAGTGCCTATCTGGCTGCCTACAGCCTGGACTTTGAAACCCCCGGCAAGCAGCCGCGCAGCGTGTGGGAACAAGACCGCACGGCGCGCATTACCGGCAAGTCACACATCAACGTCAAACTCTCTGAGCTCAGCATCAAAGTGACCGGCGACGAAGCGTTGGCCCGGTTCCGCCAGACCTACAAGGCCGACAGATTGTCGGTCTCCAGCCGCAAAACCCTGCAACTGAGAAATCATGTAAAAAATTGGTTGATCATCCGGGAATCGACTGGCAACTAAGCCTTGGCCCTTGGGCCGAAAGTTTGAACTTTGGCGGCCCTCTCTTGTGTTTTTATCTCG
>JAQTSL010000350.1 GCA_028711355.1 Rhodoferax sp. | reverse complement strand
GATGGACAACGCATGCTTTCCAAGCAATTGAGCGCCGCCGGGCCGACCCAAGGCGTGCGGGCGACAAAACTCACGCTGTTCGACCTGGACCATACGTTGATCCCGATCGACTCGGACTACGAGTGGGGCGTTTTTACCACGGCGCTAGGCTGGAACGAGGCGGCCGAATTCACCCGCCGCAACGACGCTTTTTACGCCCAGTACCAAGCGGGAACGCTCGACATTCACGCCTATGTGCGCTTTGCCACGGCCGCCATCTGCCGCCATGGCGCTATCAAGTCAGAAGCTGCTCACGCTGAATTCATGCGCTCTGTAGTGCAAAAAGCGATCAAACCACAGGCGCTGGCGCTGGTCCGCCAGCATCAGGCGGCGGGCGATCTGGTGCTGATCGTCACCGCTACCAACGAATTTGTTACGCGCCCGATTGCGCGTGCTTTTGGCGTGGCAGAACTGATCGCCATCAACCTGCTGCGCGACCCGGTCAGCGGTTGGTTGACCGGTGAGATTGATGGCACGCCGTCTTTTCGCGAGGGCAAGGTGGCCCGTGTACGCGAGTGGTTGGCACAGCGCGGCCTGGATTGGGCGGCGCTGGAGACCACGTTTTACAGCGACTCCAGCAACGACCTGCCCCTGCTGGAAAAAGCCACGCACCCGGTGGCCACCAACCCGGACGCAGCGCTGCGCGCGCTGGCGACCGAGCGCGGCTGGCGCATACTTGAACTTTTCAAAGAAGAAAAATGATCAAAAAATTTATTAACCGTCTGCTCGGTAAGGCCGACCCGGACAGCAAGAGCAAATTTGGCAAACGGGTTGAGGTTGGCCCCGAGCTGCATGGCATCAACCCCAAACTGGTCGATGAGCGCGCTGTCAACGTGGTGCGCACGCTCAAACAGGCCGGCTTTGCGGCTTATATTGTTGGCGGCGCGGTGCGCGACCTGATGTTGGGCCTGGCCCCGAAAGACTTTGACGTGGCGACCAACGCCACGCCCGAAGACGTCAAGCGGCTGTTTCGGCGCGCCTTCATCATCGGGCGGCGCTTTCGCATCGTGCACGTGGTCTATGGCCGTGGCCGCGAGCACGAGGTGATCGAGGTCTCGACCTTTCGCGCCTACCTGGATAACGCGGCCGCCGAGCAGGTGGCGGGCAATGAAAAAACCAGCAAGAGCGATTTGGCCGGTATGAAGCACGCTGTCGATAGCACCGGACGCGTGCTGCGCGACAACGTCTGGGGCCCGCAGGACGAAGACGCGGCACGGCGTGACTTCACCATTAACGCCATGTATTACGACCCCGAAACGCAGATCGTGGTGGACTATCACCACGGCATCAAGGATGCCAAAGCCAAGGTGATTCGCATGATTGGCGACGCCGCCACGCGCTACCGCGAAGACCCGGTGCGCATCATCCGCGCGGTGCGGTTTGGCGCCAAGCTCAACGTGCTGGGCTTCAAACTCGACGCCAAAACGGCGGCCCCGCTGGTCAAGAGCCAAAAACTGCTGCTGGAGGTGCCGCAAAGCCGGATGTTTGACGAAATGCTCAAGCTGCTGCAAACCGGCCACGCGCTGGCTTCGGTTGCCAAACTGCGTGAGCTGGGCCTGGCGTGCGGTATCTACCCGCTGCTGGATGTGGTGGTTGAGCGTGCCGACCAACCCTTTGTCAAGGCCGCCTTGCAGGACACCGACCGCCGCGTCGGTGAGGGCAAGCCGGTGGCGCCGAGCTTCTTGCTGGCGTGTGTGCTGTGGGCCGACGTGCGCGACGGCTGGGCCCAGCGCAGCAAAAACCAGCACACCCACCCGGCGCTGATGGACGCGATTGATGACGCGTTCAACGCCCGCATTGGTGATGTGTCTGGCCGCGGCAAGTTGGCCGGTGATATGCGCGAGATTTGGACCATGCAGCCGCGCTTTGAAAAACGCGTGGGCAGCGCGCCGTTTGGGCTGGTCGAGCAGCCGCGTTTTCGGGCGGCGTTTGACTTTATGCGCCTACGCGCTGAGAACGGTGAAATTGACGAAGTGTTGTCCGACTGGTGGGAAGAATTCAGCCTGGCCAGTGACGACTTGCGCCGCGACATGGTGGACCAGGTGCGCCAGGAGCAGCAACAGCGCCCGCGCCCAGCGCGTGCGCGCCGGGCGCCACGCCCCGGGTCAGATGCCGCAGCGGCTGACCCGCGTGACTTGCCAACCTCTGCGGCGACGGCCGCGCCGGGCCGAACGGAACCGTTTGAACACGCTACGCTGGACGACAGCGCCGCGCCGCCAGCCCTGAAACACCGGCGCCGTCGGCGCAGCAAGCTGCAAGCGCGCAACGGTGATGCGCCGCCGACTGGCGACGCGCCGGTTTGACCCTTTGACCGACCAGGTGAACCTGCACCCGCGCGACCCGGTGCGCGCCTACATTGGTTTGGGGGCCAATCTGGGAGATGCCAGACGCACCGTGTTGGCTGCCATTGACAGTCTGGCAGGTTTGCCGGGGAGCCGTTTGGTGGCCCGCTCTGGCCTGTACTGGTCAGCCCCACTGGAAGCCACTGGGCCAGATTTTGTTAATGCTGTTATTGCCTTGCAGACCAGTCTAGAAGCGCATGAAATGCTATTGCAATTGCAGCAGATTGAAACCGCTGCCGGGCGCTTGCGACCGTACCGCAACGCCCCGCGCACGCTCGATCTAGACTTGTTGCTGTATGGCACGGCGTGTATCAACAGCCCGCATTTGCAAGTGCCTCACCCGCGTATGTTTGAGCGTGCTTTTGTGCTGCTGCCGCTGGCCGAGATTGCACCTGAGCTGGTCAGCTCCGGGCAACTGGCGGCGCTGGAGGGGCAGCGTATAAAGCCAATGGTCCGAAGCTGACTGGCCTATATTGGAGCCGGCATTCCAGCCCATGTGAGCAGGCTGTCATTGGGGGCCACGACCCGCAATCCATGGCCCCGAATCCATGGAACCCGGGTGCTGCAACCCCAGACCCGATCCGAGGCCGGGATGACAGCTTCGTTTTTTCAAGTTACGAATCAGGCCACTTCAGCGATCAGTTCAATTTCGACACAGGCTCCCAAGGGGATTTGCGCCACGCCAAAAGCGCTGCGGGCGTGGGCGCCGGTTGCAGCGCCAAAGACCTGGCCGATCAGCTCGCTGGCGCCGTTGGTGACCAGGTGCTGCTCGGTGAAATCGCTGGTTGAATTGACCAATGACATTAGCTTGACGATGCGTTTGACTTGGTTCAGGTCCCCTAGCGCCGCATGCAGCGTGCCCAGCAGGTCGATGGCGATGGCGCGGGCGGCGGCCTGTCCTTCGGCGGTGCTCAAATTTTTACCGAACTGCCCGACCCAGACCTTGCCGTCTTTCTTGGCAATGTGGCCACTCAAAAAAACCAGCTTGCCCGTTTGCACGAACGGTACATAGGCTGCAGCTGGTGCTGCTACGGGTGGCAGTTGGATGTTGAGTTCGGCCAGGCGAGCGTAAATAGACATGGTGTTTCCTGTAATAAAAAATGGGCGTCAGGCTTGTTAATAAAGCGCTGACAGCTATGACAATAATAGTGTCAAGGGGGTCATTGGCGGGCTCTTGAGAAGTGCAGTTTAGCCGTTTGAACGGGGTCGCTTGCAGCGTCTGTCAGTGAATTTAACAGCTTGTTTGAATTTTTTAATATGAAAT
>JAQTSL010000054.1 GCA_028711355.1 Rhodoferax sp. | reverse complement strand
GGTGCACCACGCCAAAAACGGCCGCACGGTGTATAGCTTTTGCATGTGCCCGGGCGGCACGGTGGTGGCCGCTACCAGTGAGCCAGGGCGCGTGGTGACCAACGGCATGAGCCAGTATTCGCGCAACGAGCGCAACGCCAATGCCGGCATCGTGGTCGGCATCGAGCCGGCCGATTTGCCACAGCAGGCGGCAGATTTTTATATGGCGTTTGAGCCTCTAGCGGCTGCCCAGTATGCGCAAGAAGCTAGTGATTTAAGAGCAATTGACGGGCACGCCGTGCATCCGCTGGCGGGCATCAATTTGCAGCGGGCGCTGGAATCCCAGGCGTTTGAGCTGGCTGGCGGCAACTACGACGCACCGGGGCAACTGGTGGGAGATTTCATCGCCGGGCGACCGTCCACCGATTTTGGCCAGGTGCTGCCGTCGTACCAGCCGGGCGTCAAGCTGGGCGACTTGCACGCCGCTTTGCCGAACTACGCGATCGAGGCCATGCGTGAGGCCTTGCCGGTGTTTGGCAAAAAAATCCGTGGCTTTGACATGGCAGATGCGCTGTTGACCGGCGTCGAAACGCGCACTTCCAGCCCGTTGCGCATGCCGCGCGGCGACAATTTTCAAAGCGTCAACACGGCTGGTCTGTACCCCGGCGGTGAAGGCGCGGGCTACGCCGGTGGCATCTTGTCAGCGGCAGTCGATGGCATCAAACTGGCCGAAGCGCTGGTTTGCGCTTAACGTGAAAGAACAGGCTGTCATACCGGGCCACGACCCGGTATCCATGAATTTGGACGCACTGGAACAGCGGCTCGGGGCCCGCTTGTGACAACCATCTTTCATGCTTTGGGGTGGCTGCCAGACCACGCCATGAGCGTCCGGTACAGTTTACACATCCGCAGTGCCAGTTCGAAAGTGCAAAAGAATGATCGCACGCCATGGAACAGGCTGTTTTTGCAACCTCTCCTTTCACATCGATCAGTGCGGCATCAGCGCCCACAGCGGAACCGCCTCAACACCCGGCATCAGTGCGTACCGGTGCAGCCCCGGATAAACCACATACAGCGCGTCGAGCTTAAGGTTGTCGGCGGCAATGCGCATACTGCGCGTCACGCTGGGTGCGTCAGCGCGTTTGAACTCAACGCCCACGCGCTGACGGCCCTTGAGCAACAACAAGTCGAGCTCGGCACCCTGGTGCGTTGCCCAAAAATAGGCTTGATCGGGTTGCGCCAGACGCAGCACCTGCTCCAGCGCAAAACCCTCCCAACTGGCGCCGCACTGCGGGTGCGTCAACAAGGCTGACAGGCTTTCGACACCCATCAGAGCGTGTAAAAAACCGCTGTCCCTGAAGTAGATTTTGGGCGCCTTGACTTGACGCTTGGCCAGGTCTTCATGCCACGGTTGCAACTGGCGAATCATCAGGGTTTGCGTCAGGGTGTCGAGGTAACGGCGAATGGTGGACTCGGCCACGCCCATCGATTGCGCCGACGGTGCGGCCGACCAGATTTGGCCGTGGTAGTGCGCCAGCATGGTCCAAAACCGCAACATCGCCGGTGCAGCGATGTTGACGCCAAACTGCGGCAAGTCCACTCGGACATGGCTGGCAATGGCTTGCTGGCGCCAGACCATGCTGTCCTCATCGCAGCGCGCCAGATACGAGCGCGCAAAGCCACCGCGCAGCCATAAGTTGAGCGTTGCCTGATCGCTATAGTGGGCCAGTTCAGCGCCAATTTCCTGTATGTCAAAACCATTGACCTGCACCGTTTCAACCCGCCCCAGCAGCGACTCGCCGGCCTGCCGCAACAACGCCGGCGAGGCACTGCACAGCAATAAAAACTGGCCGACCTGATCGGAGCGATCCATCAGCACCCGCAGCAGGGCAAAAAGATCAGGTTTGAGTTGCACTTCGTCGATCACAACCAGACCCTGCAAGTGCTCCAGGGTGAGCGCCGCCTGGGCCAGCCTTTGCGCATGCGGCGGGTATTCAAGATCAAAATAATTGGCTGACTGACGGCTCAAAAATATCTGCGCCAACGTGGTTTTGCCAGACTGGCGCGGGCCACTGAGCACCACGCCACGGGCCCGTGCCAGCGCCGTTCGAATCGCATTTTCGAGCAGAGCGCACTCAAAGCAACCACGATCAGCACCCGGCTTACGCTGGCGGGTCTTCCTTGACTTCGGCCAGCGCGGTGGCAATCAGCACACCGCCGACAATGCCGTAGGCCAGGCCGGCGGTGGCGCTGGCTGCCAGCACCAGCAAATTTGGCCCATAGGTCAGCCAGGTAAAAAAGGCGCCACTGGTCAGGCCGACCACGCCCAGTACCAATCCCCCTGCCCACGGGCGACTGGCTTTTTGCGCCGACCAGCCACCCAGCGCCCACCACAAAACGGAATAGACGGCCAAGCCGGCCAGGTCAAAGCGGGCCGAGAAATCGTCGGTCACGCCCATGCTTGAAATCGCCGTCGGCAGCACCATCGCGGTCAAACTCAAACCGGCACAGGCGCCCAAAATCGTCGCCGCTACCGGACGCAGCCGAATGCCCCAGATTTTTGCAATGATGTATTGGTTGAGTCGTTTAATCATGGCCAAAAAAAGGTAAAGAAAGAATAAAAAAACGGCTGTCGTTACCGACAGCCGTTACTTTGCTTAGATTGCTCTAGCAGATCAATGTTGTGTCGGTTCGGTCACCAGTTTACCCGGATAACGCAGGCTGCCAACCAGGTCCTGAATGTGCTCCGGCGGTGCCTTGGTGAAACTGCTGACGGCGTACGCCACAACGAAGTTCAGCGCCGCACCGACGGTACCGATACCTTCTGGCGAAATGCCCATCCACCAGCCGGCCGGGTTGTTGGAGGCCGGGTCGCCCCACTTGTACCACCAGATGTAAAAGGCGGTAAAGATAATGCCAGCCAGCATACCGCTGACCGCACCCTCTTTGTTGACCTTTTTGCTGAAGATGCCCATCAAAATGGCCGGGAAGAACGACGCTGCCGCCAGCCCAAAGGCAAATGCCACCACCTGCGCCACAAAGCCGGGCGGGTAAATGCCAAACAGGCCGGCGATGATCACCGCCACCCCAGCGCCGCCACGGGCCCACCAGAGCTCTTCTTTTTCCGACATGTCGGGCTTGATCATGGCTTTCATCAGGTCGTGCGAGACCGCCGCCGAGATCACCAGCAACAAGCCGGCCGCCGTGGACAAAGCCGCTGCCAGACCACCGGCACCGACCAGACCGACGGTCCAGTTGGGCAGCTTGGCAATTTCAGGGTTGGCCAGCACCATGATGTCCTGGTCGATCTTGACCTCGTTTTCGCTCTTGGGGTCATCCCACTTGCCCTTGCGGATTTGCATGATGCCGTCGCCATTCTTGTCTTTCCAGCCGACCAGCTTGGTTTTTTCCCAGTTCTTGAACCAGGACGGCGCCGCTTCGTACTTGACGTTGTTGATCGACTTGACAAAGTTGGTACGGGCAAACACCGCTACCGCCGGTGCGGTGGTGTACAAGATGGCGATAAAGATCAGTGCCCAGCCAGCCGAAGCGCGTGCGTCACGAATTTTGGGAACGGTGAAGAAACGGATCAGGATGTGTGGCAAACCGGCGGTACCGATCATCAGCGACATGGTGATGAAGAACACGTCAATCATCGGGCGCTGGCCGCTGGTGTAAGCCGCCAACCCCAGGTCTTTGTTCAAGCCGTCCAGCACATCAAGCAAATATTTGCCTTGCGTCGAAGGGTCTCCCAGTAGCACCGCACCTTCGGCGGTGATGGGTGAGCCATAACCGAGTTGCGGAATCACGGTGCCGGTGAATTGCAAAGAAATAAAGATCGCCGGCACCATGTAGGCCGTGATCAAGACCACGTATTGCGCCACCTGCGTGAAGGTAATGCCCTTCATGCCACCCAAGGTGGCATAGAAAAACACCAGCGCCATACCAATGATCACGCCGGTGTTGATGCCCACGTCCATAAAGCGTGAGAACACCACCCCGACACCGCGCATCTGGCCGGCCACGTAGGTAAATGACACAAAAATGGCACAGATCAAGGCAATGGTCCGCGCAAAATTGGAATAGTAGCGGTCGCCAATGAACTGCGGAATGGTGAACTTGCCGTATTTGCGCAAGTACGGCCCAAACAGCATGGCCAGCAGCACGTAGCCGCCGGTCCAGCCCATCAGGTAGTAGGAGCCGTCTCGCCCCAGGAACGAGATCAGGCCGGCCATCGAAATAAATGAGGCCGCTGACATCCAGTCGGCCCCGGTGGCCATGCCGTTCATGAAAGCAGGAATGGATTTTTCAGCGACATAAAAGTCACCGGTGGTTTTGGCGCGGGCCCAGTAGGCAATGTAGATATACAGGGCAAAGCTGGCCCCTGTAATGATCCATGTCCAGACAAGAATACTCATGTTTGATTCACCTTAAGAGTTGGATTTTGAATGTGTAGGTAGGAGCGGCAGGTGACATCAACCTTCATGGACACCGTACTTCATGTCGAGCACGTTCAGGCGCCAGACATAGGTCCAGATCAACACCACAAAGATCACCATCGAGCCCTGGTTGGCAAACCAGAAGCCCAGCGGAAAACCTCCAATGCGGTAAGCATCAAGCGGGTTGGCGATCAGGATGCCGCAGAAAAATGACACAAAAAACCAGATGGCCAGGTGGATCAGGATGATGCCCAGATTCTCCTTCCAGTAGGCTTCTAACTCCGGGGTAGCATGAATTGACATAGAGTCTCCTTCGTTTGTCGGTAAAGTCGTGTGAACAAGCTGGAATTGCCAAAAGCTTCTGCGCTGAAAGCCCTAGCAACGCGAGTTTGATCCACGCTTTCAGTCTCAATTTTTATTCTTACATTGAGCTGTCAGTTGGTTTCAAAAAAGTCGCTATTTAACTGGGGGAAACCCTTGCATCAACAACCGGCAGGAGCACCCGTTTGATGGACAATGATGCGGCAACCTTGAGGAGATCGCCTTGAAGAATGAGATGGGTGTGCAACGCCTGATCGCCTTGTTTGTGCTGGGCTGGGCGCTGATTAATTTTCCGTTGCTCGGACTGCTGGATGTCGATGCGTCGTGGTTTGGTTTGCCGGCTTTTCCGGCGGCCATTTTCCTGTTGTGGATGGTGCTGATCGTGGCCACCGCCTGGCTGGTCGAGCGCTGCGGTGACGCTGCTGCGGGCGACTAAAAAATGCTGTCACCCTGGTTAGTTGTTGGCTCTTCTTTTGCTTATTTGCTGCTGCTGTTTGCGGTCGCGTATGTTGGTGACTGGCGCGCACAGCAGGGCCGCTCGATCATCGCCAACCCCTGGACTTATGCGTTTTCATTGGCAGTCTATTGCACCGCCTGGACTTACTTTGGCAGCGTCGGACGCGCCGCCACGGGCGGCATCTGGTTCTTGCCGATTTACCTGGGTCCGACGCTGGCCATGACGCTGGGCTGGGTGGTGTTGCGCAAGATGATCCGCATTGCCAAGACCTACCGCATCACCTCGATTGCCGACTTTATTGGCAGCCGCTACGGCAAAAGCCCGCTGCTGGCCGGGCTGGTCACGTTGATTGCCGTGGTCGGCATCGTGCCTTATATCGCGTTGCAACTCAAGGCGGTGTCGGCCGGCTTTGCGCTGCTGACCGTGCTGCCCGCGGCAGCACCGCTGCAACCGGCGCACTGGAGCCACGACAGCACCTTTTACATGGCGCTGGCGCTGGCTGGCTTTACCATGGTGTTTGGCGCGCGCCACCTGGATTCGGCCGAACGGCACGAGGGGCTGGTGGCGGCCATTGCGTTTGAATCAGTGGTCAAGCTGGTGGCGTTTATGGCAGTCGGTCTGTTTGTGGTGTATGGCCTGTTTGACGGCTTTGCCGACCTGTTTGCCCGCGCCCACGCGGTGCCAGAGCTGGCTGCGTTGTCACGGCTGGAGCAGAGTGGCGGCTTTGCCTGGACCCAGTGGTTTGCCTTGACGCTGCTGTCGATGTTGTCGGTGATTTTTTTGCCAAGGCAGTTTCAGGTGATGGTGGTAGAGAACGTGTCTGAGGACCATCTGCGCCGCGCGGTCTGGGTATTTCCGCTGTACCTGCTGGCGATCAATCTGTTTGTGTTGCCGATTGCGGTCGGCGGCTTGCTTTACTTCAACGGCGCACAAGTCAACGCCGACAATTTTGTGCTGTCGCTACCGCTGGCGGCGGGTCAGCGTGCGCTGGCGCTGTTTGCTTTTATCGGTGGCCTGTCGGCCGCCACCGGCATGGTGATTGTGGAGACCATTGCCGTCTCAACCATGGTCTGCAACGAACTGGTGATGCCGCTGCTGCTGCGCACCCGGCATTTCAGACATGAGTCTGGCGTTGACCTGACGCAAGTGCTGCTGTGGATCAGACGGCTGGCCATCCTGGTGGTGCTGGTGCTGGGCTACGCCTACTATCACCTGGCCGGCGAAGCCTACGCACTGGTCAGCATTGGCCTGATCAGCTTTGCTGCGGTGGCGCAGTTTGCCCCGGCGGTGCTGGGCGGACTGTACTGGAGGGGCGGCACCCGGCGCGGCGCACTGGCCGGTTTGCTGGCCGGTTTTTTGCTGTGGGCCTACACCCTGATGTTGCCGTCGCTGGCCAAATCTGGCTGGCTTGACGCGGCGTTTCTGACGCACGGCTTATTGGGTCTGCAATGGTTGCGGCCGGAGCACTTGCTGGGTATGCAGGGCCTGGATAACCTGACGCATTCGTTGTTCTGGAGCCTGCTGGTCAACTGCGGCCTGTATCTGGGCCTGTCGTTGTGGCGCGCGCCGTCGGGCCTGGAGGCGAGCCAGGCGCTGCTGTTTGTCGATGTCTTTGAGCGCACCAGCAAGAGCAGCCCGGTGTTTTGGCGCGGCAGTGCGCGGCTGCCCGATTTGCTGCGTTTATGCGAGCGCTTTATGGGCGTGGATAAAGCGCAGGCGCTGTTTTTGATGTATGCCCGGCAAACTGGCGTGCGGACCGTTCAGGCGATTGCCGCGGATGCGCGTCTGGTCCAGTTTGTCGAAACGCAGTTGGCCGGCGCGGTGGGCAGCGCGTCGGCCCGGGTACTGGTGGCTTCCACGGTGGAAGAAGAAACGCTGACACCCGACGATGTGCTGCGCATTCTGGACGAAACCTCACAATTGCGCGCGCACTCGCTGGAGCTGGAGGAGAAGTCTGCTTCACTTGAAAAGGCCACCGCCGAGCTGCGCTCGGCCAACGAGCAACTGAAAAGCCTGGACCGGCTAAAAGACGATTTCATGTCGTCGGTGACGCACGAGCTGCGCACGCCGCTCACCAGCATCCGCGCGCTGGCCGAGCTGCTGCGTGACGACCCCAAGATCAATCTGGCGCAACGCTGCCAGTTCATCGACATCATCGTCTCAGAGACCGAGCGCTTGTCGCGCCTGGTCAACCAGGTGCTGGACATGGCCAAGATCGAATCGGGCCATGCCCAGTGGATGACCGAGCCGGTCGATATGGTGGCGCTGGTGCATCAGGCTGTGGCCACCACGGCCGAACTGTTTCGCGAACACCTGACGGTGGTGGACCTCAAGCTGCCGCCACAGGCGTCAACCTTGCAGGCCGACCCGGACCGGCTGATGCAGGTGCTGCTGAACTTGTTGTCCAACGCGGCCAAATTTGTGCCGGTTCCTGGCGGTCGGGTTGGTGTAAGCCTGGTCAGTGACGATACGGGGGTGACGGTGGCGGTGCAAGACAACGGCCCCGGCGTGACGCCAGCGCAGCAGGCCCTGATTTTCGAGCGGTTCCGCCAAGGAGGAGACGGCTCGAATCGACCGCAGGGAACCGGGCTCGGGCTGCCGATCAGCCGACAAATTGTGGCGCACTTTGGCGGACGGTTGTGGTTAGAGTCGGAGCCGCCCAACGGGGCGCGGTTTTCGTTCTTTCTGCCGCACCGACCGGTCACGGATATTGAAGAAAAAATAGAGTACGGAGACAAACATGAGTCCAACCATTCTGGTGGCGGATGACGAGCCCAACATCGTCATCTCGCTCGAATATCTGCTCAAACGCGAGGGCTACGCGGTATTGATTGCGCGCGATGGTCAGGAGGCGTTGGATACGATCCGACGCGACCGCCCCGAGCTGGTGCTGCTGGACGTGATGATGCCCAAGAAAACCGGCTTTGAAGTCTGTCAGGAAGTGCGCTCTGACGAGCAGTTGCAAGGTATCAAGCTATTGATGCTGACTGCCAAGGGGCGTGACACCGACGTGGCCAAAGGGATGGCGCTGGGGGCCGACGCCTACATGACCAAACCCTTTGCCACGCGCGAGCTGGTCGAAAAAGTTGCCAAGATGCTGAGCTTGGGCTAACGTGAAAGAACAGGTTGTCATACCGGGCCACGACCCGGTATCCATGAATTTGGACGCACTGGATTGCGGGTTGGGGCCGGCAATGACAACCGTCTTTCATGCTTCGGGGTGGCTTCAATGCCACGAGCGCTAATGAAGATCGACCGGCGCCTGTTGCTGGCGATTGGCGTCATCGGGCTGGCCACGTTGGTCTGGCTGGCGCTGACAATCGGTCTGATCGCCTCGACGCTGGCGCCCGCGCAGTTGGCGCTGGTGACCGAGCAACTGGCGCCGCGCCTGGTGCTGATCGGGCTGACCTGGCTGTTTGGACTGATGGTGATCAGTGCCACACTGCGTTGGCTGTTTAGGCGCTATGCCAGCGCACCAGCGCGACTGTTGGAGCAGACCCAGGTGCTGCTGGCAGCACCGCGCGCCGCGCCGTTGAACCACCGCGGCACCAAAGAAACCAAGGCGCTGGCCGACGCCATTTTTCAGTTGGCTACGCAGCGCGACCACCTGCGTGCCGACGTGGCAACCCAGATCGCGTTGGCCAGCCAGGGCGTGCAGCAAGAAAAAAACCGGCTGGCAGCACTGATGGCCGAGCTGACGCAAAGCGTGGTGGTGTGCAATCTGGACGGGCGCATCATCTTGTACAACAGCCGCGCACGTCTGCAGTTCAAGGCCTTGTCGCAAGCGCCCACGTTGGTCGGAGGCGCCGAGCTGGTCGGCATTGGCAGGTCGATCTACGCGGTGTTTGACCGCCAGTTGGTAGCGCACGCGCTGGAGGCGATTCAACAACGTATGAACCGGGGTGCCGGCAACCCGTCGGCGCAGTTTGTCACCACCACGCAGGCTGGCCAGTTGCTCAAGGTGCAGATGGCGCCGGTGCGCGACGCACAGGCAGAGGGTGGTGTGCTGGGTGGGGCCGACATCACCGGTTTTGTGCTGATGCTCGACAACGTGACACGCGCCTTTGAAGAAGAGCACTTGCGCGACCAGCTCTTGCATGGACTGACCGAAGGCACCCGCTCGTCACTGGCCAACATCCAGGCGGCGGTGGATATGCTGGCCTACCCGGACCTGGACGGCGAAATGCGCGAGCGCTTTTTTGGCGTGGTGCGTGAAGAGCTGGGCAGCATGAGCCAGCGCATCACCGACATGACGCAAAAGGCGACCGAAGGGCTCAAGGCGCGCTGGCCGCTGGAGGAAATGCTGGGTGCAGACGTGTTGCTGGCGGCGCAACGGCGCATTGAGGCGCGCAGCAAGCGCAGCGTCACGTTAGAAACTCTGGACGCGTCTTTGTGGCTGCGGGTGGACAGCTTCAGCCTGACGCAAGCGCTGGATTACCTGGCGATGCGGCTGGTCGATGAGTTTGACATCAAGTTTTTTCGCTTGCGCTTGCAGGCCAATGGCAACCGGGCCCAGCTCGACCTGATCTGGACCGGCCAGGCGGTGAGCACCGAAACCGTGATGAGCTGGGAGATGGACAGTATGCGTTTTGGCGCACAGAGCACACCACTGACAGTGCGCGACGTGGTCGAACGCCATGGTGGCGAGATGTGGTTTGAGCGCGAGCGTGTGCGCCACGAGGCGTTCTTTCGCTTTCTGCTGCCGCTGGTCAGTGCGCAAGAGCAGTTTGAGGCCACGCAAAACGAACAAGACCAGGGGCGACCCGAGTTTTACGACTTTGACCTGTTCCAGAGCACCGACCAGAGCCGCGCACTGGAAGACCAGCCGCTAAGCGCGCTGATCTACACCGTGTTCGACACCGAAACCACCGGTCTGAACCCGTCCGGGGGCGACCAGATTATCCAGCTTGGGGCCGCGCGCTGCGTCAACGGCAAGCTGCTCAAACAGGAAAGTTTTGAACAACTGGTGGACCCAGGGCGTCTGATACCGGCGGCCACCATCCCGATCCATGGCATCACGCAAGACATGGTGGCGGGCAAACCAAAAATCACCAAGGTGCTGCCGGCCTTTTATGCCTTTGCCCAAGACACCGTGCTGGTGGCGCACAACGCCGCCTTTGACATGCGGTTTTTGCAGTTGCAAGAGAAAAATACCGGCCTGGTCTTTAACCACCCGGTGCTCGACACGCTGTTGCTGTCGGCGGTGGTACACCCGAACCAGGAATCGCACCGGCTGGAGGACATTGCCGAACGCTTCAACATCACCGTGCTGGGCCGCCACACCGCGCTGGGCGACGCGCTGGTCACAGCCGAGGTCTGGTTGCGCCTGATCCCGTTGCTGCAAGCGCTGGGCATCACCACCCTGCGCCAGGCGCGCGAAGCGGCGCAAAAGACCTATTACGCACGGCTGAAGTATTGAACCGAGAAAATCCATTAGGCGGGTCTTCGACCCTGCACAGCGACTGGCGGCCGATTTGCGGTCATTTTGGACGGTCATTCGTTGTTCATAGCTGAGCTATGAACGCCTCACGCCCGCCCAAACTGCCTCGCAACTCGCCTCGCCATCCATCTGTGCCCTAATGGGCAATCTCGGTTGAAAACGGCATCCGGAAAATAGACCAGAAAAGTCGTCGCTATTATTGTGTAATTATGTGTAGAATTTGTCGCATGACAAGCAAAGAACTCATCAAGCGCTTGACCTCTGATGGCTGGGTTCTGGTCGGCGGCAAGGGTGACCATGAAAAGTTCAAACATCCGGCAAAACCTGGTCATGTGGTCGTGCCACATCCGCGAAAAGACATGGCTGTCGGCACGTTGCGAAGCATTTACCGGCAAGCCGGTTGGAACTGGAAGGAGTAAATAATCATGCTGTATCCCGTTTACGTTCATCCGGGCGATGAGGCCCATTCGCACGGTGCGCAGGTGCCAGACTTTCCTGGCTGTTTCTCTGCGGCTGATGATTTGCAGGAGTTGCCGCGTAAGGTGCAGGAGGCTGTCGAGGTGTGGTTCGATGGAGAGGACTTGGATTTGCCCGCACCCAGTGGACTGGACAGCCTCGCCCTGAAATCCGACTACACAGGAGGCTGCTGGATGCTGATCGACATTGACACGTCTCGCCTGGACCTGCGCAGCAACAAAAAACCGATGCGGATCAACATCTCAATGCCTGCCGACTTGGTGCATGACATTGATCTGGCAGCGCGCGCCAGTGGTGCAACACGCAGCGGTTTCTTGGCCAAGGCGGCGCGGCAAGCCATGTCGGTTTGAACCGGCGCTGCTAACGCGCGACATGGCGTTGCAACAACGACACGAATAATTTTGAAACGGAATTACTTGGCTGCATTCGGGAAAAACAGTTGTTCGCCGCCAATTTTGTAGTTGGCTATGACCGTCTGGCCAGCGCTACCGGTCACCCAGTCGATAAACTTTTGACCGTCTGCCACCTTCACATGCGGGTGTTTGGCCGGGTTCACCAGCAGCACACCGTATTGATTAAACAGGCGTTTGTCACCCTCGACCAGCACCTTCAGGTCACCCCGGTTTTTGAAGTTGAGCCAGGTGCCGCGATCGGTCAGCGCGTAGGCATTGGTGCTGGAGGCCATGTTCAGCGCCGGGCCCATACCGCAGCCGCACGACTTGTAGCCGCTGCCTTGTTTGTCGGTCAGGTCAGCCATTTTCCAGAAGCGCATTTCGGCGGCGTGGGTACCGCTCTTGTCACCGCGCGAAATAAACGGCCCGTTGGCTGCGGCGATTTTTTTAAGCGCTTCGACTACATCGTTGCCTTTGACCTTGACCGGGTCAGTCGCCGCACCCACCACCACAAAGTCGTTGTACATGACCTCGATGCGCTTCACGGCAAAGCCCTCGGCCACCACTTTTTCTTCGGCCACCTTGTCGTGCACAAACAGCACATCGGCATCGCCGCGGCGACCCATGTCGATGGCTTGCCCGGTGCCTAAAGCCACCACTTTGACATCGATGCCGCTGGCTTTTTTGAACTCGGGCAGCAGCACCGAGAACAGGCCCGATTGCTCGGTTGAGGTGGTCGAAGCGACCACAATGGATTGCGCCTGCGCGCCCAAAGTAACTACAAATAATGTAGCCGCCAGCGCTTTATTGATCAGGGACAGAGGCTTAAAAGATACATAAGATTTCACAGGGTTTCTCCTTTTACGAACAAATGGGCTTGGGGGTAACGCTGTTGCAACAGCGCCTCGTCAAAAAAATCAGGGACTGGCAGGTCGGCCAACACCTGGCCCTGCTCCAGGTAGATCACGCGGCTGGCCAGGCGCTTGACCTGGCCCAGGTTGTGGCTGGCAAAAATCAGCGTCATGGCGCGGCGTTGCAAGGCAAATTCGTGCATCAGCGCCTCCACCTCACGCTTGGCGTGGGGGTCCAGACTGGCGGTGGGCTCATCGAGCAGCAGCACCTGTGGGTTCAAGGCCCAGGCCCGCGCCAGCGCCACGCGCTGCTGCTGGCCACCGGACAAGGCGTGGGCGTTGCGCGCTGCCAAGTCGGCCAGACCCACGCGGCCCAACGCCTCCAGCGCTTGCACCTTGGCCTGTGCCCATGGTGTGCCGCGCAACCACAAACCGAGCGCCACATTGGCCAGCACCGGCATGCGCATCAGATAGGGCTTCTGGAACAGCATCGCCTGCGCACCCCGCGCGGGGCCGCTCAAGCGCCCTTGCGTCGGAACAATCAGGCCGTGCAGCACACGCAGCAAGGTGCTTTTGCCGCAACCATTGGCGCCCACCAGCGCCACGCGCTCACCGGCGTGGATGGACAAGTTCACGCCACAAAGCGCGCGCACGCCACGCTGGCGTGCGCCAAACTGCACATCCAGGGTCTGCAAGGCAAACAGCGGCGTGGCCACTTCGCCCGGTGCCGCATCCAGCGCCCTCATCCTGGCGCTCCCAGCAATAAAGCACCCGGCGCGCCGGCCTCGCGCACCTCGCGCCAGCGTTTGAGCAAGGCAATCAGTGCGTTGAGCAGCAGCACCACGCTCAGCAGAATCAGGCCCAGGCCGAGCGCCAGCGGCAGGTCGCCCTTGCTGGTTTCCAGCGCTATTGCCGTCGTCATGACGCGGGTAAAGCCGTCAATGTTGCCGCCTACGATCATCACCGCACCCACCTCGGACACCGCGCGGCCAAAACAGGCGATCATCACCGTCAGCAGCGCATAGCGCTCGTCCCACGCCAGGAGCAAGCTGCGCAGCAGACGCCCAGCGCCCAGGGATGTCAGTTGCTCACCGTGCAAGACTTGCGCATCTTCCACCGTCTGGCGCGTCAGCGCCGTCACCACCGGCAGCACCAGCAACGCCTGCGCCAGCACCATGGCCTTGAAGCTGAACAACCAACCCAGAAAGCCCAGCGGCCCGGTGCGCGACAGCAGCAGATAAATCACCAGCCCCACCACCACCGAAGGCACGGCCAGAAAGGTGTTGAGCAGCGTCAGCACCACGCTGCGACCAGCAAAACGTGCCACGCCCAGCCAGGCGCCCAGCACCAGCCCCAGCGCGCAGGCAATGGCGCTGGCCGTGGCACTGACCGACAGGGAACGCGCCACGATGGTGAGCAAGCCTGCGTCCAGCCCGGCAATGAGTTGCAGTGCGGTGCGTACGCTATCGGAAAAAGACGTCACGGTTGGTAAAACACCAGGGGTTGAAGCCGCGAGCGGCGAACAATTCAGGCACGTGGCCCGGTTGAGGTATCGTAGCCACCAGAACATTCTTTGGCGATATGAACCACTGTGCATAGGCTCCAACTCCACTACACCTTGTCGCGCCAGGCCAGCGCGGCGTCGGTGCGCAACCCGCTGATTGACTTGCTACAGGCCGTCGCCCACGAAGGCTCGATCTCTGGCGGCGCGCGTGCGCTGGGCTTGAGCTACCGCCATGTGTGGGGCGAGCTCAAGCGCTGGGAGGACGAACTGGGCAACGAGTTGCTGGTGTGGGAAAAAGGCCAGTCGGCACGCCTGAGCACCTTCGGCGCCAAGCTGATGTGGGCCGAGCGCCAGGCACAAGCACGGCTGGCGCCACAAATCGAGGCCTTGCGCGCCGAGCTGGAACGCAGTTTTGCGTTGGCGTTTGACGATTCGGTGCATGTACTCACCCTTTACGCCAGCCACGATGAGGCCATTTCCGCGCTACGCGAATTTGCCTTGCGCGGGCCGGTGGATACGCAGCGCCTGCACCTGGACGTGCGCTTTACCGGTAGTGTTGATGCCATCCGGGCGCTCAACGAAGGGCGCTGCATCCTGGCCGGTTTTCACACCCTGATCGACAGCGGCCGCAAGACACGCAGCGAGCACACCTACAAGCCACTGCTCAAGCCGGGTTTGCACAAGCTCATTGGCTTTGCCACGCGCAGCCAGGGGCTGATGGTGACGCCAGGCAACCCGCTGGGGCTGCAAAGTTTGGCCGATGCGGTGCACACGCAAGCGCGTTTTGCCAACCGCTTTCTGGGATCGGGCACGCGCACCGTGCTGGACGAACTGCTCGACCAGGCCAACCTGGACGGTACGGCGCTCCATGGCTACGAACGCGTTGAGCCGTCACACGCCGCGGTGGCGCAAGCGGTGGCGTCGGGTCAGTGCGACGTGGGCTTAGGCATTGCCGCCGCCGCGCAACTGGCCGGGCTGGACTTTGTGCCGCTGGTCACCGAGCGCTACCACCTGGTGTGTTTGAAATCTGCCCTGGAGCAACCCGCGGTACAGCAACTGCGCCATCTGTTGCAAACCCCCGCGTGGCAAGACACTGTGCGCTCGATTGCAGGATACCACCCGCAAGACAGTGGCCAGGTGCTGGCGATGCGCAAGCTGTTGCCATGGTGGCACTTTGCGCAGACCAAGCCTCAGCATTGATGCGCTCGCCACGGCGGAAAATAATTCACAATTGCCCCTAAAAATCCTCAGGTATTTGCGCAGTCGTTGCCGCTAAACT
>JAQTSL010000349.1 GCA_028711355.1 Rhodoferax sp. | reverse complement strand
AAAGATCCATCCAGTTGGCCCTATTTGCCCAGATATGGCCTGTTTCTGTTGCTGACAAGTGTTGTCGTGGTGGCGTTGTGGTTTGTCTGGCTGAGCGATGCGGTTGGTGAGTTGGCTGTAGCGCAGGAGCAAGAGCAGAAGCTGCGTGACGAATATACGGCCAAATTGGCTAAAGCGGTCAACCTGGGGGTGCTCAAAAAGCAGCGCGAACAGGTGCAGCAGTATGTGACCCAGCTTGAGAAACAGTTGCCGAGCAAGGCCGAAATGGACGCCTTGCTGTCAGATATCAACCAGGCCGGGATCGGCCGCAGCCTGCAATTTGACCTGTTTCGCCCGGGCCAGGTGTTGGTGCGCGAGTATTACGCAGAGCTGCCGATCGCGGTTCGGGTGACCGGTCGCTACCACGACATTGGCGCATTTGCGGCCGACGTTTCCAATCTGTCGCGCATTGTGACCATCAATAACATGACGATCGTGCCCACCAAAGAAGGTATGTTGGCTATGGACGCCGTGGCCAAGACGTTCCGCTACCTTGATTCAGAAGAAATCAATACGCAGCGCAAGGCGACCAGCAAAGGGGCTAAGAAATGAGGCTGATCCGTTGCCCGCTGGCGATGCTGCTGTTGCTGGCCCTGACGGCGTGTTCGTCGGCGTCCAACGACGAATTGCAGCAATGGATGGCGCAGCAAAAGCAGCAGACCTTTCCGCGGGTCAAGCCACTGCCGGAACCAAAAAAGTTCAAGCCTGAAGATTACAACGAGGCCAGCGCTTTAGAGCCGTTCAGTATGAGAAAGCTGACCAATGCCTTAAAGAAAGATGGCGCGCAGGCCTCGATCAACGGTGCCTTGCTGGCGCCGGAGCTGGCGCGTCGCAAAGAACCGCTGGAAGAGTTCCCGCTGGACACCATCGCCCTGGTTGGCAGCCTGGTGCGTGACGGCAAACCGGTCGCCCTGGTGACCGTTGGCAAATTGCTCTACCAGGTGCGTCCGGGTGAATACCTGGGGCAGAGTTATGGCCGGGTGACAAAAATATCCGAAACCGAGTTGACCCTGCGTGAAATCGTGCAGGACGCAAGCGGTGAGTGGGTCGAGAAAATGTCGTCGCTGCAGTTGCAAGAGAGGTTGAAATGAGAGTTCAGAACAGTTTCCGGTTGGATCGACTCTGCCGTCGGCTGGTGTGGCTAGCCAGCTTGTGCATGGCGTGTATCGCGGCGCAGGCGCAAGTGGCGATCGAGGCGGTGACCGGCTCAGTGCAGGGCGGTGTCGAGGTCGTCAAAATCGATTTATCGCAGCCTTTGAAAGCTGCGCCGGTTGGTTTTTCGATTCAGACACCAGCGCGCATCGCGCTTGATTTTACGGATGTGATCAGTACCGTGGGCCGCTCCAGCTTCGATGTCAACCAGGGCAACCTGAAGTCAGTCAGTGTGGTGCAGGCGGGTACGCGAACCCGGGTGGTGCTGAATTTGAAGCAGTATGTGGCTTACAAGATGCAGATTCAGGGCAAATCCTTGTTGGTGCTGCTCGATCCGGTGGTGGGCACTGCTGCGGTGGCGGGTGCCAAGGTGTTTGCAGAAAATAACAGCCGCGACACGCTGCCCCTGCGCGATCTGGATTTTCGGCGCGGTGCGGACGCGAGCGGCCGGGTGGTGGTGGGTTTGCCAAATGACCAGGTTGGAGTGGACATCCGCCAGCAGGGACAGACATTGGTGGTCGAGTTCATGAAATCGACCCTACCCGAAGGTTTGAGTCGGCGCCTTGATGTGACGGATTTTGGCACGCCGGTCAAGACGGTGACCGCCTTTCAGAGCGGCGACCGGGTGCGCGTGGTGATCGAACCGCAAGGGCAATGGGTGCACTCTGCGTATCAAAGCGATTCGCAGTTTGTGGTGGAAGTCAAACCGGTCAAGGTCGATTCAAGCAAGCTCAGCCAAGGACCTGGTTACAGCGGCCAAAAGCTGTCGCTGAACTTCCAGAACATTGAGGTGCGGTCGCTGTTGCAGGTAATTGCAGATTTCACCAATTTCAACGTGATTACGTCGGATTCGGTCAACGGCGCGATTACGCTGCGCTTGCAAGACGTGCCGTGGGATCAGGCGCTGGACATCATCCTGCAATCCAAGGGCTTAGGGATGCGCAAGGTTGGCAACGTGTTGTGGGTTGCACCCAAAGACGAAATCACCGCCAAGGAAAAGTTGGACCTTGAGTCTGCTGCAGCAATACAAAACCTGGAGCCGTTGCGCACCCAGTCGTTTCAGATGAACTACACCAAAGCGGCTGAAGTGGCGGCGCAGTTGACCGCCAGCGGTGGCGGCAGCGCACCTGGAGCGACCTCACGCCTGCTCAGTCCGCGTGGCAGTGCCATATCGGAAGCACGCACCAATCAGTTGTTTGTGACCGACACCGCAGCCAAACTGGAGCAGGTGCAGCAGTTAATTACCAAGCTCGACATTCCGGTGCGCCAGGTGATGATAGAGGCGCGCATCGTTGAGGCGTCCGATACCTTTGGCAAGTCGCTTGGGGTGAAGTTGGGTGGGGCTGATTTACGGACCCAGCAAGGTGGCACTGGTGGCTATGCATTGGGTGGTGGCAACAGTGTGGCTTTTGGTGCCACTTATTCAGACGCGGTTGCCAGCAGTGGTGCGGGCGGTACGGTTGGGTTGAGCAATAATTTTGTCAATTTGCCGGCGATTGGTCAAAACGGTTATTCCCCGGCCACCTTCGCCCTGTCGATTTTCAGCTCGGCCGCCAACCGGTTTCTGAATCTGGAAATTTCGGCGTTGGAAGCCGATGGCAAGGGTAAAGTGGTCTCCAGCCCACGCGTGGTCACGGCCGACCAGATCAAGGCCTTGATCGAACAAGGCACCGAGTTGCCGTACCAGGTGGCCTCCAGCAGTGGTGCCACCTCGATTGCTTTTCGCAAAGCCAACTTGAAGCTTGAAGTGACGCCACAAATCACGCCCGAGGGCAACATCATTTTGACGCTGGACGTCAACAAGGACACGGTTGGCCAGTCCACTGCGGCTGGCTTTGCGATTAACACCAAACACATCCAGACCCAGGTGCTGGTGGAAAACGGCGGTACCGTGGTGATTGGCGGCATTTTTGAGATGACCGAAAGCGACAGCGAAACCAAAGTACCGTTGCTGGGCGACTTGCCCGGCGTTGGTAACCTGTTCAAGAGCCGCTCACGGATTGCCAACAAGCAGGAAATGCTGGTGTTTATTACACCGAAGGTGATTGCTGATAAGGCGGCACGCTAAAGTGCTTCAGCAATCAGTTCAAGTTACAGGAAGGTTGATATGCGTATTTTGAAATTCTTGGCTGGGTTGGGGTTGACGGCGGCACTGATGGCTTGTGGTGGTGGCGGGGGAAATCCGGGGACACCGTCGGGTGGGCCGGCAGCGGCGGCCAGTGCGCCAGCAGCGGCGGCAAGTGCGGCAACTGCGCCGAGTGCGAATGCGAGTGTTGCCATAATTACCTTAGTTTCAAGCGGAACTGTTTTAAATGCTGATGGTACTTCTTTAATTACATTGCAGATATACGCCTTAACCAGTGGTAATGCCTCTGTGGCTGGTGCTTCAATTGATGTGGCGGCTACCAATGGCGTCATTTTGCGCGCACCATCTGTCGTAACGACTGCTACCGGGGCAACCGTGACGG
>JAQTSL010000053.1 GCA_028711355.1 Rhodoferax sp. | reverse complement strand
CTGGTGCCGGCTACCGGCTATGGCTTGGGGCTGTTTGGCTGGCCTGCCATTATTTTGTTTGCCATCACGTTGGCAAGCGCCTTGGCTTCAGAGGCGCTGATGCTGGTGCTGTTGGGGCAGCCGGTGCGGGCACGTCTGATGGATGGCTCTGCCTTATTGACGGGCTGGTTGCTGGCACTCAGTTTGCCGCCCTGGGCACCGTGGTGGATTGCTGTGTTGGGCAGTATTTCTGCCATTGTGGTGGCCAAGCATTTGTTTGGCGGCTTGGGTCAAAACATATTCAACCCGGCCATGGTTGGGCGTATCGTGCTATTGATTTCATTCCCGGTGCAACTCACGGTGTGGGTCGCGCCGGCTCCCTTGGGCAGTCCGGGCGCACCCATGCTGAGCCAATCGCTGGCGTATGTCAGTGGCCGCACACCGGTGCCGGATCACATGAGTGCCGCCACCTCGCTCGGGCTGCTCAAGACCGAACTCTCACGTGGCATTTCAGTGACGCAAACCTCTGCGCAGTTGCCCGCTGCGCCCCAATTGGCGCTGGGCGAGGAGGCTGGTTCGATGGGTGAATCGTCAGCGGTGTTGCTGCTGGCCGGTGGCTTGTTGCTGCTGAGCTTGCGCATCATCACCTGGCATATCCCGGTGGCCTTGTTGGGCACACTGAGCTGAAGCGCGGCGAGATAAACATGGGGCATTTTGCGAGATAAATGAATGATTGAGAACATTTGCCATCAGGAAACGAAATTGCACAACAAGAAAGCCCGGATCATGCGGGCAAGACCAAGGGTACTAATTTGACGGATCGTCAAGGCTGTGGTGATGGTGGCAGTTCTGGCAAGGCCGCTTGTGCAGCATCACGCTCAACAGCACGCTTGACGTACAAGCTGTAAAGCGCCGTATAAATCTCTGCACCAGTCATGCTGGACCCAAGCGCCTCGCCGTTGTTGGGGTTGATAAGCTCAATGACCTCGGACGGATCAAATGCGAAGCTCATGCCCTGCGCATATTTGACGTAAGTCTCACCACCAACATCAGCGACAGTTTCCTCCCCAAAGCTGATGTGGGGCACGCCCTTGTAGGCATTGGATATGTTCACCGCGTTGCAACGCTGCCATTGCTGGCCGGTGATTGCAGATTCTTTGTAGTTCATGGATTGCCTTTCGCATTTTTAGGTTAACTGATAGCTGATATTTGCCACAAGCGGGCCCGCACCCCGGATAGAGGATGGAGTCCAGCCTGACGAGGCGCCGTTGAACAGCAAGTAAAAGTAACTCGTGGTATGGATATAAAACTCGCATACGCCTTTGGCCGCACCATCCCAGCCCGTGCCGTATGGGCCGCCAACCCAGCCAGACGGGCGTAGGTGCGATGGCATATTGGCAAAGTTAAGTCGGTTGGTGTTAGTGGCTGCTACTTCAGCGCCAGTGGCATAGTATTTGGGGTTGCTGATAGCCAGATGCACGGTTTTACCGATGCGTGTCCAATAGATCGTCGCATCAACATTGGTGTTCAAATCCATCGTAGCGGCGGTGAATGAGCCCTCTTCGTACCAGTCTAAGACCGTGGTGGAGGCGCTGGCAGTGTTACCTACTTTGACGCCTGTGCTAGCAGCTATGGTTCCTACAACGTCCAGCTTTTCTGCTGGCGTCGTCGTCCCGATGCCGACGTTGCCGCCCACAGGCTGAAGACACAGGTCATACGCAGTTGCAGAGTCGTTCCGCATCTGCTGAATCCAACCGCTGCCAGTGGTGTAATCCCCTCCAATATACATTCCCCACAGCCCATCCACAGCCCCGATCAGCACTTCCCCATTTGATGTGCCCAGTGTCGGGAATGAGGTGCCAGAACCGGTTGCAACATGCAGCGGCCGCTTTGGGCTCGTTATCCCGATGCCGACGTTGCCACTGCTGTCTATCCTGACCTTTTCGGCCCCCGATGTAAAAAATGCAACGGTAGTCCACTGTGCGGCAGTTATGCCGCCTAGCGTTAGTACATAGCTGTCTTGTCCTATGACATCCCAGCCACCGACCATGTACTGCGCACCGGCCGATCCGGTGCTGGCATTTATTTTGCCGCTCGCGCTCAGCGTAGTAAACGACCCAGCTTCTGTACCGGACTGGAAGTCCTCCACATAGGCCAGAGGTTTATATGCTATGCCGTTGTAGTACTCAAGATGGTCTGTGACAGCCGCTAGCATCCTTGCACACCCTATTTCCCCAGATGGTATCCCCGGTGTACCCGATAACGCCCAAAACTTTATATGCCCCCGCGTTCCGGGTGTAACGAGCCCATCGAATGTGTAGGAAGTACCTGTGGCAAGGATTAACGGGGTTACGTTGAAGTAAGGTGTACCAAACGATGCAATTGAGGAGTTTATCCCAGACTCCTGCCCCTCTATTCGAGCAACCGTGTACCCAGTACTGTTATAAACCTGAACTGCGTTACTTCCTGCTACATTTATCTCAATGCGCTTCCCAGTACCCGTAGCTGTAACAAAGCTAGACCCTAGGATTTCACCACTAAAGGTGGCGGTGCCGTTCGTTCTGAGTACAAATTGCTCCACTCCATCTACTGCGCCAATGAGCCCATAGGCCGTCATTGCCACACCAGAGCCTAAAAGCGTGGTGCCATCCCAAGTGATCGTGCCAGTCTTGTACGCTCCCGGCCCATCCAAGGTGACAACGTTGGAGAGAACATAGTCAATCCCCGCTTCGAGTCTGCTGTTTGCGGTGGTTTGGGCGTTTTCAGCCGTAGTCTGCGCCGCCGCTGCTGCCGCTGCTGCCGCTGCTGCTGTGTTTTGGGCAGTGCTAATGCTGTCTGCGAGCAGCGCGTTCGAAATAGCTGGCTGGGTATAGAGCACCGAAACGCTAGACGTACCTACGGTCTCGTATCCTGCTGTATCAAAATGCTTAGCATAGAAGTAGTAAGTGCCGCTGCCAGGACGAACATAGGTGCAGCTACTAGCTGGCCCACTGTAAATCTCAACCCCGTCGGCCCAACTCACCTCTGCACCCACACCCACCTTGACGACTGTTTTGGCGTGGTCAACAGCGGTTTCCGGAGTCCAACTCAGGTGGACAGCCGCTTCGCTAGTAGTGGGGGGTATCAGTGCTACATTGGATGGATAAAGCACCGATACTGGGGTGCTAGTGGCTGTCGCGCTATAAGTTTTTGCCCCATCAAACGACTTTACCCACAAGGTATAAACAGTGCCGGGGGTAGGTTTTTTCCACAAATAGCTGTTGCCACTGGTGACAATAACTAGGTCCCCGGCATCAAACGATGCACCTACACGCAACTCATATTGGTCGCCTCCCAGCGCAGAGGCCCTCGGCCAAGTAACGCGGATACCTCCAGCCTCTACAACGGCGCTCAGGCTAGCGGGGGGCACTGGGGCAGTGGCAGACCCAACTGCAGCCTCTACCCAAGGTCCCCGAGATAGACCCACTGCGGCCACACGCACAGTGGTCGATCCGTTTACCAAGCCTTCTAGCTGGTTGTTGACAGTGCTGCCAAGGTTACGCCAGACTGTGTAAGGCCGACCCGTAAACACGTTGTGGGTGACAGCGGATGCCTCGACAGTGTAATGGTCAGCCCACGCAACTTTGCTCCAGCTAACCTGCACCGTGTTAGGGTAAAACATGGGCCGGGTGCAGCGCACGCCGGTGACCAGGGGGGCGTTGACATAGTTGGACAAGCCGCTGTGTACCAGCACGGGCACCGGTTGGCCTACATCGGCAGTGTGTACGCTGTCGCTCTCGTTAACGCATTCAATCTCAACTGTGGTTAGGCTCAGAGGTTTGGCGCTTAGCACCCGTGCAGGCTGAGCGTAGGTGTACACGCCACCCATGCTGTAGTGGGTGCGCTCTTCGCTACCGCCTGTGTAGATAGTGACAGTAGATGGGTTGAGAGCGCTGAGGTCTGCGTTTTTGAGTTTGATAACCCGTGTGCTAATGCTTGATGCGTCAAACGGCCCCTGTACCGAACCATCACGAGCGCGTAGGGCTATCAGGTTTTGCCCACTGGCAAAAACAGCGTCCTCTGAAAGGGTTAAAAGCTGGTTGCCAGCGTCCCACGCCACGGCCTCCCCTGCGTGCCCCCAGTCGGGCATATCGTGCTGCACATTGATCAGGTCACCAAAGCTGGGGATGAACCCCTCCATCTCAGTCTGGAACTTGATAATGCGGCGACGATCTCGGTTGCACGCGGCAAGGTACAGGCCCTCTTTGTGTGCCTGGGCACGGGTAACCACACCAAACAGGTCAACCTTGGCAGGTGTGGTGCTTGGCTTTAGGTCTTGCGTAATCCCCTTGGCGGCGTCATTGAGCCAACAGGACACCACAGCAGGCTTCCATGTAACGCTATCAAAGTAGGTTACATCTACCACGGAGGCGGTCTCTGCTGTAGGCATCAGGTAGTTGATGCTAAACGATCCCTTGACAATGCTACGCTGGCTGAACATAGCCACAGGGATAGTCGTAGCCTGATCACGCAGCACGCGCAACACTCCGCCTTGCTTGTAGGGCTTGGCGCGTACAGCCCCACAAATCTTGGTGGCGACTTCCCAGAAGCTCATGAAATTATCAAACCGGGCGTCGAAGGTGTCGGCCCGTGTGGTGCAAGTGGCATCGAGCACAAGCAGCCCCGCCAGGTCAATTTGTGCATCAGTCAATCCCACCTGTTTGGCCGCGTAGGCCAGTGCCCATGCCGGGCTGCGGGTGGTGGTAGCGGAACTGGTATAGCCCGCGGTGATATTGATTGGTGTCCAGGCCGAACCCGTCCACACCGGCAGTTTGCGCGTGGCAATCAGGTTGACCTTGCGGCTTGACTGCATTGACAGATTGTTGCTGGCTCGCATTTTGAGCGCGATCAGCGTTACATCGCCGTAATCTTTGCCGATCTGCACAGCCCCACTTGCAGGGGTGTCTGCTGGCATTACATTGCCAGCAATACTTGCAGTGATTGTGGTGCCGGGGGCGTCAATAGCGTTGACGGTCATGATTACAGCCTGAGCACCAAACTTGCAGCTCAGTTGTTGACCTACTGTGTAGTCTGGGGGCGTTGTGAAAAACAGGAAGGCTCCGGTGTAGCTGCCGGGTGTTCCAGAAGCTGTAAACGTGGCCTCATAGTAGTCAGGGTAGTAAGCCCGCATACCTGCCCACGCCACGTTGGTGCTTTGACGACTGTCTGTGGACTCAACATCTTTGCGATAGACCCGCACCTTGTATCGGCCAAGGGGCAGGCTCAGGTTGTACGTCCAGCGCTGTGCAGTAGTGCTGGCTGCGGTGTGCGACAGAACGCTTACAGACTCTCGTGTGCGCGTTTTATAGGTCGGGACATACCCTGTAATGGTGCCTTCGTTGTCATATGTGGGTGTTGTGCCAGTTTGCTGCCACTGCTGGATTGTGGTGTCTGTGCCACCTGTTGTGCCGCAGTCCGTCCAGTCACTCCAAGGGGTATAGGTTGTGCCAGACACAACTGCCCAAAAACCTTGCTCCACTCCTGCATCGTTGACAGTAATGTACTCAACGTATGGCGTGGTAGTCTGAGCTGTTAGTGCCCCTGTATCCCCAGCGTAATACAGGCCTCTAGGGGCTACAAAGTCGAAGGACAATTGGTTAGCTCTAGTGCCTGTGTCATTGGTGATAAAGGCGCCAATGACGTTTCCTACGGCGACCAGGCCAGTGGCTGCTAAGTTAACGCCGCTGACGGTAAACGTGTCAACCGTGTTGGCCGTGGTTACCTGATAACAGCCACTATCAGTTGCGTAAGTCCCCGTAAACTCAAGCCTGACATAGTTGCCCGCTGCGAAGCCATGACCCACCAAGGTGACTACACGGCTACTGATAGTTCCATCTTTACAGTCGAGTGTTTGGCCAGATACCTCTCCGCTGGTGGTCACGAAGGCTGGGAACAGGTCACAGTGCTGATGTGGTTCAACCACCTCCAGCTCGATATCATCGAAGCTGCTCATAGGGCTGTCTTCGATCTTGAAGTCTTCAAGATAGTAGTAGCCCCTTCCAACACATAACAACTGGTAAAGATACTGTTCGTTACCCTGAAATTCCGCGTAGGGCTGGGCGGCAAAATCAGGGAAGCAGATATGTCGGCCAAAATGCTCGGGGATGGAAGCACCCAGGCGTGCGGCGTTGCCCTGCGCTTGCAGGCTATAGGTAGGGCTGGGCGCTGACAGCGCAGCGGCCTGCTGTGGGCTAGTTGGCTTTGGCGGGGGGATAACAGCGTTAACCAGGGCCATACCTGCCATGGTGACAGCCATGTTAGCCATGCCAACACCAAAACCACCTACAGCAGCCGCGCCTTCAATACCAAGCATTGCCCCACCCATACCAGCGGTGTAGTACATCACTGCAAGCATCATCACAGTGCGCAGCGGATCAGAGCCACCGCCACCGCCGCCTTGTGGTATGGCACCAACTTCAATGAACGCAAGAGATTGCCCATCTTCTACGACCAGCTCCCAGTCAGCACGCAACACGGGCGCACCATCTACAAACGCCACGTAGGGGATTTGCCAGTCTGGTGCTAGTGCAGCAATACTGGTGGATGCGACATCAACGACTTGTCGGTTTTGTGGGTTCAGCCCATTTTCAAGGTAGATAACGGTGGTCATGGTGCGTGCCTGAAAAATTCTTTGCGACCAAAGCCACTGACGGGCCAGGAGCTGTCGGTGGTAAATATCACCCCAATGCCACGGGTGCAGTGCAGCACGCCACCACCGTCCACGTCAAGCCACACGCCGATATGCAGGGGGCGGTGTACCAGCACGGCACAGCCATGCACGGGGGCGGCAATGCGCAGCCAGCGTTGGCGCTCGTCATGCGCGCCAAACAGGTCGGCTAAGGCGTGCTCGTCGTCGTAGTCGGGCGCGATGATGCGCGGCACGGTGATGCCAAAGTGCTGGGCCTGCACATGGCGGAAAAACCCCATGCAGTCGTAAGCCTTGGGCCCTTGGGCACCAGCGACCCAGGGTGTGCCTATGTAGGGGGCAAATTCGCTCATCAGGTCACCAACCCGTTGAACACCTCGGAGTTGTACTCAGTGGTGGGGAAGCGTTTGTTCATCAGGTTGGGAAAGCCGGCCGTGGCTGTGACTTTGAACACATCGGCGATAACACTGAGCAGTGTCATTTCCAGAGGCGGGTTGTTGGCTGGGGCAGTGAGGTCAGTGCTAAGGTATTCGCGATAGATCACCGTAACCGCGTCAGTACTGCTCATGGCGGCTTCGATGTTGGCCACAATGGCACGGTCCACGTTGTCCATGGTGAGCGTGATTTGCGGGATGCCAGTGGGGGATACCTCAGGCTTGGTGAAGTCAAAACTGAAGGCAACAAAAGTGACGGCCTCGCTTGGGTTGCGTGGGGCGGTGGCCTCCAGCGTGGCGGTCAGGTCCGCATAGTCCCGCACCACCCGAACGGGCGAACTGAAGGCGGGGTGGTACAGCTCCAGGGTGTGGTAGATCACCACGCCAGATGGTGCACTGGCGTAAGCCTCTTTAAGTGCCTGGCTCAAGGTGGTATCAGTCATCGCACCTCCAGCTCAGCCGCCACAAGCCAGCGCAGGGCGGTTTGGTGCTCATAGACTGGCTCATTGGATACACGGGCTTGCACCGGCACTATGCCGCCCGTGGCCAGCGCCAGATTGGTGCTAAACCAGGCGGCGCCACCAGCGCAATCAGTATCAAGCCAGGCGCGGAATATGGCTACCTGCGCATCTTGCATGATCCAGCTCACGCTGACACGGTCATTGCGCGCAGTGGTGCGGCGCCGGGCGCGGGGGGCACCCGCCTCCATCTCGGTGCGCACAATCGGATCAACCGGCTTGACTTTGTAACCGCTGGCGCGCGGCAGTGGAAGGGTGCTGGGCCAGACTGCCATCAGTAAACCCCCGCTACGCGGTTGAGTCCATAGGTGTGGGTTAACGCGCCCGGCACGGCCCCTGATCCGCTGGCGATGTCACCCGCAATGGACGACTTCACCTTTTCGACAAACACGTCCAGGATGTCAACCCCACTCTCGGTGCGGCGCCTTTGCGTGCCCCCTTGACCGGGGGCTTCGATGATGTTGACGACGATGCTATTGCCGCCACCACCACCCGACATCGTCACCGGAATGCTGCGCCCATCGGGCAGCGGCACATAGGCCTCGGGCAGGCGGCCTTCGCCAAACACCGCCAGTTGCGGGCTGCTGGCCACACCGCCGCCCGCGTACATGTGCAACGGCAGCGACCCGGCGCTGGACATGATGCCGCCATTCTCAAACCCCAGGAAACTCTTGGCCGCTGAAAACATGCCGCTGATGCCGCCCGCGTCCTGCATGGCCGCAGCCATGGGCTTTGTAATGCTTTGCTGAACCTGGATGCGGATCAGGTCGCTGATGATGCTGTCAGCCAGGTTGCCAAAATCCAGTTGCTCAGTCTTGACAAAGCTGGCCAGGGCATCTTCCATGCCGCCAAAGGCCTTTGTGACAAGGCTTTCGGTCTGCTTGGCCACATCAGACGTTGCAGACAAGTAGTTGGCCAGCGCTTCGTCGGCACCCTTATTCCAATCGGCTTGAGCTGCAAGTTTGTCTTGCACGCTCTTCTGGTAGATGGCTACTTCTTCAACGTAGGTGTAATTAGCCAGCGCCAGGTAGTCCTGGTACTGACTTTGCGTGATTTTTTCGTTTTGCTTGTCACGCAGTAGCGACGCACTTTGCCCGCTGAATTTGTCCTCAATCGTGTTCAGCCCGGCTTGGTTGGCCCGGTATTGGGTGCCCTTACCCACGCCAGACACCTCACGTGCCGCCTGGCGGTTGATGGTGTCCAAATAGCTGCTTGCAGCGATCTGCGCGGCCAGGTACGAGTCGCGCACCTTTTCGTTGGCATCGATGGTCTTGAACAAGTCATCCAGGCCGGCCTGGGAAGTCTTCTTTTGGGCTGCGGCGGCTTTATCCAGTGCCGTCTGCGCAATCGCCTGCGCCCGCGCCTTATCCACTTCCAAGGCCGCCAGCACCAACTGGTTTTGCTTGGCCTCGGACAGCTTGCCCAGCAGGCCCAGATTGATCTCCATGCCCAGGGTTTGCACAGCAGTGAGCTGCTGTTCTTTAAACAACTGCTTATCCAGGCTCTCAAGGTAGCTGTCAGCCGCTGATTTGGCGGCTTTTTTTGCCACTGCAGCATCTTTGTATTTATCAACAATGCCAGCCACAGCCTGTGTGTAGTTAGCCAGGTCGGCGGGGGACTGGCTGGAGCTGGTGTAGCTTTCCTGCGCCTTGGCAATGGCGTGTTGCATCTGCACCTGTTTGCTGGCGTATTGGTCGGCCTCTTTGGACAGGGCAACGCCGGCGGCCAACTGTTTATTCTGAAGGGCCAGGTGAGCGGCGTAGTCTTTTTCGGAGGCGGCGATGTGCTCGTAATAGTCGATGATTTGTTGCAGTTCAGCTTTTTCTTGCGCGAGGCTCGGGCCATAAATGTTCCGCTTTACGCCCGGGGCGTTGACGTCAGCCAGGCGTTTTGTCGCATCTTCCAGCGGATCACCTGGCTTAATCATGGCCGCCCAAGCCTCTTTGGCGGACTTGGAAATTGCATTCCACCATTTCTCAATGCGCAGCAGGTTGTCTTCGAGCTGCGGCATGCGGCTGTTCATGGCGTCGGCATAGGTCTGCTGCGCGAGCGCGCCGGCCTCCAGCGTGCGACCCTGGTCCATCAGCGCCTTGATCTGCTCGTAGACGCCGGCAGTGAGGTAGCCGGTGGTCTCATTGAGTTTCAGGCTGGCTTCCACCGGCGCCTTGCCCAGTTCAGAGAACTGCTTGACGGTATCGGAGACAGCAACGCCGGTGAGTTGTTGCATGCTCACAGAGGTGCTGGCAAAACCTTGGATTTTTTCAGATGCGATATTGCCATGCCGCACGAACTGGGTTACCGCCTCGGCGGCGGCACCGGTGCTGGCGCTGGAGCTGGCGGCAATGGCGCGCGCCTGTTCCCGCATCTGCAAGGCGGTGGCGCCGGAGGTGTTGCCGGATAGGATCAGCGCCTTGTTGTACTCGCGGGCCTCGGCCGCGCCTTTGTACCAGACGTAACCCAGTGCGGCGGCAGCGGCGGCAGCCCCGGTGTAGGGGTTCACCAGGCCTATCAGGTAGCCGCCCATGGCCTTGGCCGCATTACCAGCGCCGCCGAACATATCTTTGAGCTGTCCGCCCTGCTGCAACAGCACTTGCAGCGGCGCTTGGCCACCCTGCAAACTGGTGACGATGTCGGTGAACTGGGCGGGTACGCCGCGCAGCGCAGCGGCAGTCTGTTTGGCCGACAAGCCCATCTTGTCGATCTGCTGGGTTGGCGGCACCAGGTCATTTTTCACCTTGCGACTAGCGCCCCCCATCGTTTCAAGCTGTTGGGTTGGCGCCACCAAGTCATCTTTAGCCTTTCGCCCCGCTGCGCCCATTTTGTCGATCTGCTGGGTCGGTGCTGCCAGTTCATCATTTACCCGTTGGCCAGTGGCGCCCATTTTGTCGAGCTGTTGGGTGGGCGCCACCAGGTCGTCTTTAGCCTTTCGTCCCGCTACGCCCATCTTGTCGATCTGCTGGGTTGGCGGCACCAAGTCATTTTTCACCTTGCGGCCAGCGTCATTCAGGTGATCCAAGGCGGTGCTTACGCCATCAATCTCAGCCAATACGACTTTCCCGCCCTCAATGGCCAGTTTCAATTTAACTTCATTGTTGGTGGCCATCATGCATCCTGGTTATTTTTTACGATTTACGCTGTTTGGCCCACTCATCAAGCGCGGCCCGCTCCATGGCTTGCAGGCAACTGAAAGTACTATCAAGTTCGCGCGGCTTGATGCGTGCCACATCGCGCAGGTAGGCCGTAACACCGTTGTAGTCAAGCCCTTCGCGCCCATGTATGCCGATGCGCCATTGCGTCTGCAGGCGGTGCCACAGCCACCAGGTGCTCTCATTGCACGGCCACAGGTAAAAATTGCGCCACGCCCGGGTGGCAGGGGTAGAGTCCGGGCGCAAGCCCCATGCTGCAAATGCCGCATCCAATTCGGTAGGCCCGTCATCGTGTGCCTCGTCGGGCTTGACAAGCTTGCCGCTCGCCCAAAGGCGCGCGGCCTGCGCTAGTTTTTTTCCTTGGCCCGGCACGTGGCCCGGTAGGCCTCCCACACCACGTCGAGCACACCGGGCTGCTTGAGCATGTACTCAAACGCAACGGGGCCAAAGGGCGCGGGCTCATTGTTTTCAAGCAAGACAAAACGCTGATCAACCCAGTCAGTCACGCTTTCCAGCAAGCATTCCTTGATGGTCTGCTCAGGCTTCAAATCAAGATCATCCTCGGTTTTGCGCAGGGCGATCAAGGTAAAAGCAAACTGCTTACTGACGGACCCATCTTTCATGGTGAACTTCACGGGTATGACGACAACATTGCCGATGGCGATTTTGAACATAACTGGCTTTCGCTAAAAAAAGATAGGTTAGAAACTGGTGACCAGGCGCACTTCGTCATTGCCTGCGGCGCTGGGCAGGCAAGTCAGATCAAAGCCCACCAGGCGTTTGCCGTTGGAATCGACCTTTTGTGGATTCGACAACTGCACATTGGGCAGCCACAGCAGCACCTTTTGGTTGGTGATCGTGCCGTGGCTCAGGCCTACGGATTGCAGGGTGCCGGAGTCCACCATCTGCATAAAGGCAGCTTCTTGGGTGGGAGTCAGATCCAGCGTCACTTTGCCGCTGGCACTGCGCTCGCTGATGTCAAACGTCTGCCCACCCAAGAGGTCATTAAAGTCCACCTTGTGGCCCAGGTCGACCTCAATACCCTGACTCGGGTACGTTGTGCCCCCGACGATCAAAGGCGCCGTAGCCGTGGCATGGGTGCCGCCAAAGGTCAGGTCAAGCGTATTGGCCTCAGTGATGATTTGCGGTGTTTTCCAGGCCGTCAACGTCGTGGCCGGGTTGCTCACCACCGTTGGTGTGCTGTAAGCCCCCATAAATTTGTAGCTGATCACCGGCTTATCACCCACGGCCATCTTGAAAACTGGGTTGCCGCGCACGCCCGTTGCCTTGTGCAGCAGGCCATCGTCATACCAGTAGATGGTGCAACTGCCAAAGCCGGTGCTCACCGGCGTGTAGTCAGCCCGCACAGTGGCGGTCAGTGTTTGCGCCATGGCGCAGGCCAACAACGACGGCGCCCAGGGCGGCGCTGTGGCCACGGTACCGGCGCCGGCCAGCTCCAGGTCAAAGCCCATCTCCACATACTTCGCGCCCACCAACTTATCGGACGCGCCAAGATAGGATCGCACCAGTTTGCGATCCACATATTTGGCGTTGAACGGGTTGATGGACAGGTTGGATACCAGCAGCGCATCAGTAGTGCCAACGGGCACCGGGTCGGTGCCATAGACAGTCTCTGCCTTGAGCAAGATGACTGTGTTGCGGATAAGACGGCTCATAGGGGTTACTCCTTGACGGCAACGCGGGTGATGACACCGGTGGCCGGGTCTTGCACCTTGCGGGTGGTGCCATGGGTGGCAGCGGGTACCACAAGCGTCATCACGCTCGTGGCTGGGTCAAACGCATACATACCGCCAGCGCCAGGGGCTGACAGCTCGGGCGTGGGCGCAGTTGCCTCAGATGGCGCAGCACCAGCGGCTGCGCTATCTGCAACAGTTGCGCCGGGGGTTATTTGTTTTGTGGCCATGTCAGGCTCTCCTGTAATACGTTTTTAATTGATACTCATCGCTCCACCACAGTTGGCCGTCGCCCTGAAACTGCACCAGATCGCCACCCGCGAAAGTGACCGGCTCACCTGTGGTTGCATCAGGCACAAAGCCAATGAGCGCCTCCTTCACCTGAGCACGGACAGTGGCCAGGTCAACGACGGCATCGTCCCCGGTAGTGGACAAACAGCTAATGACAAAAACGACGCCAAACAGCCGGTGCTCGAAATGCTCAACAATGCCGATCGACGGCAACTGCACCGCCCGCTCACTGAGCGGTATCACGTAAGCGGCCGGGGCGGCCCGGTTAGCGCGCATCGCAGCGTCAAGCCCGGCTGCAGACTCAATCTCCAACAGGCTGGTATCAGCGGCTTTGAGGCGGTTGACAATGAGCGTTACGTCCATGATGTGGCCTAGCGAAAGCGGCTCAGTTGGTCACGGCCAAACACCGTGGGCGCACCGGCAAAACGCACATCGGTGCTGCTGCTGACTGTCTCGTCTCGCGCCGGGTCACCCGCGCCCAGGCTGTATTTGCCTTGGGCGAGTAGACCCAGCATCTTGAGTGCATCGCGATAGTCACGCGCCACCGGGTCTTTGGTCTCATCGGTGATGCGGTTTTTATTGAGCAGGTAGCGGGTAATGGCCCGCGCCCACGATGCCAGCACGCTTTTACCCGTGCTGGTAGCTGGCAGGCTCAGCGGCAGCGTGTAGCCGCGCTGCGCCAGGTAGCCATCAATCACCCCCGCTGCCTCGGCAATCGCATCATTAATGCGCGCCAATGCAGCATCAGCAGCGGCTATTTGCTCTGGCGTCCACGCCACACGGCTGGTACCGCGCAGCGTGGCATCCATCAGCGCATAGTCTTTGACCGGCTGGGTGTCCGAGCTGGCCAACTGCGCCAGTTCGCGCGCGCCCGGGCGCTCGGCCAGCTCTGCGGGGGTGATGTAGGACATACCTGCGTCGATCCGTTAAGCCGTGGCAGCGCCCGCCTCGGGCAGATCCACCAGCATGGTGACCAGCATGGGCTCAGAGATCAGAGCGTTGTACTGATCTTCGGTGATTTCGGCCAGCGCGATGGTGGTATCGCCGTCAGGAAATGTGTGGCCAGCGCGTCGAAACCCGGCGCGCTTGGGCACGACCTTCAGACCTTGCGGTTTGTCGCTTGTGGGCTTGGCCGCTGCCTTCGGGGCAGCGGGTACGGATGCCGGGGTTGGCTTTTTGAAAGCTGTTGCCATGGATGCTCCTATGTGCAAGTTGGTTGGTGATGGACGATCAGATCAGCCAGGGGCAGACCACGACCTTGGAGGTGCCACGCATGACGTTGGTAGCACCGTTGGCCAGGCGGTCGGCCTGGATGACTTCAAGCGCCGCTTTCTCCAGGCTTGGGGGCACCCACAGCTCGGCGCTACGGATGACCAGCGGCTTGCCGTTGTCGCCCACAATGCTTTGGTGCGCGGCACGGGCAGCGGCAAAGGCGGTGACATCGAGCGTCTCTTTGCTGGCGTAGGCCAGTTGCCAAAGCCCAAAACCCACATTGCCACGGCCATCTGCACCCCAGACAAACTTGTTCTGGGTGAACACGTTGTCATCGGTCAGGTTGGTTTTGGCGGTGATGGTGTATTCGCGCCGCTTTTGGTAGATCACCGGCTTGAGCACCTTGGTGGTGTCCAGCAAAAACCACGGTGTGCCAGTGCCACCCTGGAAGTTACTCACGCTGGTCTGGCTACCAGGTGCGCCCACGGGGTGATCTGTGTCAAAGAAGTACTGACCGTCGTAACAGGCTGTCGTGAAACCAGCCTTGAGCAAGCCAAACACCAGCTCGTCGGGGTGCAAGGCGGCGTCTTGCCCGATCTGCTCAGCCACAGGGGAATACACGCCGTATTGATCGTCATCGATCTCGTCGCGACTGACTTCAATGGTGTCTTCCCAGGTCTTGTTCTTGATGGCGTAGTCATGCTGCACCAGGTTCTGGTGCTGACGGTCGCCAATCCATTCGCGAAACTTGGTGATCTTGCCCAGCCAGCCGTACTTTTGCTCGGCGGTGGTGCTTGGAACCAGCGTGGCGCACTGGCTCCACATGGGTGCAGCGTTGGTCAGACCGTTTTTAAACGCGGCGCTGAAAGCCTGGTTGAGAATGGCCAGGTTGGATTGATTGATGATCACGTTTGATCTCCTGTATAAAAAAAAGCCGATCGCGTTACAGAAAGTTGACCCAGACGCCACCGGCATCCACATCAAACACCTTGCCCGCCACGCTGCGCGTGTTGGTGCCACTGGTCTTGGCCACCGTTTGGTCATCCACGATGTAGCAGTCGGCTCCGATGTCGGTCAGGGCGATGGCATCGGTCGAGGCGCTGTTGGCAAACACGTGGGGGCCCTTGCGAACGCGCACCCGAATATCGCCATCCGCACCGGCTGAGTTGTCAGCACGCTGCTCTGCCACACCGGCAGCTTTGAGGGTGGTAGCGGTGGCACCAGGCACGGCGTAGCCAGAGG